>CAJXLO010000093.1 GCA_913056525.1 uncultured Psychroflexus sp. | reverse complement strand
TAAATATCAAAAAAGTAATTTATCAGCGTTCTATCGATCTTGTACTATAGCAAGGTATTATAAAATTAAGATCTCAAATCGTTCATTATAAGCACAAAGCATGGGTTGTTTGAATTTTAAATCGGACAACAATGGAAATAAACAATAAAGAAGTTATCGCTCATGAATAATAGTTTTAAGCAGTTAATGCTTAAAGTAAAAATTGATTTTTCAAATTGGCTAAGGACAAAACTTTCAACTGAAAAATTGGTGAGCGGAATTCTATTTTTTATATTTAGCCAAAATAATTAAAAAGAAAATAAATATGGGAAAAGGGTTTTTTAATACACCAACAGCGGTCAATGAACCGATTAAAAGTTATGCACCGGGCTCGCCGGAACGTGCGTCCATTCAAAAAACTTATAAAGAACTATATGATCAACATGCCAATATTCCGCTTTACATTGGCAGCGAAGAGGTAGAAACCGGGAATACGCTTCCGGTCAATCCGCCGCATGACCATCAACACGAAGTCGGGAAGTATCATTTAGCTAATGAATCTCAAGTAAAAGATGCTATTCAAGCTGCATTAAAAGCGAAAAAAGACTGGGCTGAACTGCCATGGGAGCAGCGAGCAGCCGTTTTCTTAAAAGCAGCTGACCTGATATCCGGACCTTACCGGGATAAGATCAATGCGGCTACTATGATCGGTCAATCAAAAACGGTTCATCAAGCAGAGATCGATTCGGCTTGTGAGCTGTGTGATTTCTTGCGTTTTAATGTTAGATATATGCATGAGATCTATCAGGAGCAACCGGCATCCGTGGATAATGAGTGGAACCGAATGGAACATCGCCCGCTTGAAGGATTCGTCTATGCCATTACACCGTTCAACTTTACGGCCATTGCCGGGAATTTACCTTCTGCTCCGGCGATCATGGGAAATGTTGCCGTTTGGAAACCTTCGGATAGTCAAATGCTTTCCGCTCAGGTGATCATGGAGGTTTTTAAAGAAGCCGGCGTTCCTGATGGAGTGATCAATATGATCAACGGCGACCCGGAAATGATAACGGATACTTGCGTGAACCATCCTGATTTTGCCGGTATCCATTTTACTGGTAGCACCAATGTCTTTAAAGGCATCTGGCAAAAAATTGGGAACAATATCCATAATTATAAATCCTATCCGCGCATTGTAGGAGAAACCGGCGGTAAGGATTATATCATGGCGCACGGATCGGCCGATCCCCAAGTGGTAGCCACTGCCCTACTCCGCGGTGCTTTTGAATATCAGGGGCAAAAATGTAGTGCTGCTTCAAGGTCTTATATCGCTAAAAGTATTTGGCCGGAAGTCAAAGAAAGATTGGTCAAGGATACGAAATCCATCAAGATGGGTTCCACCGGTGATCTGGAGAATTTCATGTCAGCCGTGATCCATGAACGCTCTTTTGATAAATTAGAAAAGTATATTAACCAGGCTAAAGATGATAAAGAGGCCGAGATCATCGTGGGAGGAAACTTTGACAAATCAAAAGGTTACTTCGTCGAACCAACGGTCATTGAAACCACAAATCCAAAATATGAAACGATGGTAACCGAGCTGTTCGGTCCCGTCTTAACCGTTTATGTTTATGATGATGATAAGTTTGAAGAAACCTTACATCTAGTCGATGAAACCAGCGAATATGGCTTGACCGGCTCTATTATCTCTACTGATAGAAATGCAGCTTCATTAGCGACTAAAGTCTTGCAAAACTCAGCCGGTAATTTCTATATTAACGACAAATGTACTGGTTCTGTGGTAGGCAGACAGCCGTTTGGCGGTGCCAGAGGCAGCGGAACGAACGATAAAGCAGGTTCTAAGTTCAACTTATTAAGATGGAGCTCTCCAAGAGCCATCAAAGAGACTTTTGTTCCGGCAACGGATTACGGTTATCCGCATATGGAGAAGTAAATTAAGTTTTTTATCCTGAATTATAAAAACCAGAATATTCAAAAATATTCTGGTTTTTTTATGGAGAACACCCTTTGCCTATCGGCATTTCTACTTCGATGTTACTCAGTACAGCGCCTCAAGGGAAAAAAGGTTGCGTTGTAGCTTCCTACCTTTTGAAGAAACCTGCCATAACGGAAAAATATGTTTATTGTGTAAAAGATTAAGGTATCTTTTAAGTGTGATTTTAGCTTCCTCCCTTAGCCTGTACTGAGCACAGTCGAAGTAAGGGAGGATTGAGGTGGGTGTTTTTGTCTTTGTAGAACACACTTAGTTCTTGTAATTTAATTTATCTCAATCTTTAGAA
>CAJXLO010000092.1 GCA_913056525.1 uncultured Psychroflexus sp. | reverse complement strand
AGCATGAAGCCTACTAATGTGATGTTGCCACTAAAGAGCAATTCCATTTCTTCACTAAAAAAAAATCCTATCAAAGCGGCCGGTATCATGGAAATAATGATCTTTAAAGAAAAGGTAGTAGATTCGTTCCATTCAAATTGTAATAGACCTTTTAAGATAGAAAAGATATCTTTATAATAGACGATGATCGTACTAAGAGCGGTCGCAAAATGAACGACCACGGTAAATAGCATGGATTCCGCCGGTAAACTCTCATCGCCTAATAAGGCTTTAAAAAGTTCTAAATGACCACTGGAAGATACCGGTAAGAACTCGGTCAATCCCTGTACGATCCCCAGGACCAACGCATCCAATGCATCCATTATCGCTTTTTAGGAGATGTTAATATGGCATAAGCTTCTATGACAAACCCTATGAGCACGATCGTAGGAGCAATGCGTATTCTTCTTATACTGAAGATATCAGGATTGAAAACATTAGGATCATCACTTCCGCCGCCGGCCATCAGAATAAAACCAAGGGCGATCACTCCTAGACCGATCAGCATGAACCGATAATTCCGCTTCCCGAATATGAAATTAAATGACTTTTCTTCTCTTTTAGATTGTTGATCTTTGTTCTTCTTCATGGTCAATAGTACAATTCGTCTGTTTTAAGGTTCAAGAATCTTTGCGTAGCAAAATAGGTACTTATCCAGGTGATCAAAATACCGATGAGCAATACCGCTCCATAGACGATCCCTATATTTGCGAGATCTTCTAAAATTCCCAGTTCATCAAAGCTTTTGTCCAGATAATACAAGACAAAACTAATGCCTGCCAGTGCCAGAACGATCCCGATGAAACCCAGTTTGACGCTTTTCCAGATAAAAGGTTTTCTGATAAAACTTTTTGTAGCACCTACCATCTGCATCGTCTTAATAATAAAACGCTTGGAATAGACTGACAATCTGATGGAACTATTTATGAGCAAGACGGCAATAAATGTGAAGATACCACTGATCACCAGTACCCAGAAACTTATCCGTTTTATGTTTTCGTTAAGCAGCCCTATGAGCGGCTTATCATAAGTGGTTTCATCTACGAATTCAGATTCTTCAATGTCTCTGCTGATCTCCGCTATCTTTACCTGGGAAACGTAATCGGCATTAAGATAGACCTCCAGATGATTTTGCAACGGATTGTATCCCAGAAATCCCATGAAATCCTCCCCGATTTCCTCACTGTATTCCTGGGCTGCTTCTTCCTTGGATATGAAATCAGTGGACTTCGTGTATTCCGCCAGGGCCAATTTCTTTTCTAACTGATCGATCTCGATCTCTTTGGCACTGTCTTTCAAATAGATCGTGAGCGCGATCTGCTCCTTGAAATGATCAGCTACTTTCTGGGTGTTGATGATCAATATTCCTAAAAGCCCTAACAAGAACAACACCAGACCTATACTGATCACCACGGAAAAGTAGGAGGAGATCAGCCTTCTGCGTTGATATCGTTCAAAAGAGGTCGCCATCTTAAAATTTTGGTAAAAATAAGAAACTAATTCTACTCATCATTTGTTCAACGATTTTTTTGATCATTTATTGAAGACCATTAAAATGTTCTGTTGATAAGCCTTAAGACAATTTTCAGGGAACATGAATACGCAATAAACTGGATCTTCTTTGATCCATGCATGAAAACATAGCGTATATCTACATTAATCATAATTTTGCAACTTATAATGAGCTATCGCTATGACTTACGACTTTAACCGCATTGAAAAAAAGTGGCAACAAAAATGGAAAGACGATCAAACCTTTGCCATTGAGAATCCTAAAGGTGATAAAGACTTTGAAAAACCAAAGTTTTACGTTCTCGAGATGTTCCCGTATCCGTCGGGTGCCGGCTTGCACGTGGGTCATCCCTTAGGTTATATCGCCGGCGATATCTATGCGCGATTTAAGCGCCATGAAGGCTATCGCGTTTTGCATCCGCAAGGTTTTGATGCCTTTGGGTTGCCGGCCGAGCAATATGCCATTCAAACCGGGCAACATCCTGCCATCACCACTCGTGAAAATATCAGCCGATACAAAGATCAGTTGCATCAAATGGGATTTGCCTTTGACTGGGAACGCGAAGTCAAAACCAGCGATCCAACGTATTATCAATGGACGCAGTGGATTTTCCTCCAACTTTTCCACTCTTATTACGATTATGATGCTGATCAGGCGAAGCCGATCTCAGACCTGATCAAAGAATTTGAAAAGAACGGAAATCAAAACGTCCATGCAGCCTGCGATGATGATGCACTTTCTTTTTCAGCCGATCAATGGAATCAGGCAGACCAGTCGTTCAAACAAGAACAATTACTCAAATATCGATTAACTTACTTAGCCGATTCAGAAGTCAACTGGTG
>CAJXLO010000091.1 GCA_913056525.1 uncultured Psychroflexus sp. | reverse complement strand
TTGTTCTACTCGTTGTATCTCATCGCCTACTTCTAGCTTTCCGTGTTTCCACGCGGGCCCGCCGGAGATTACTTCCACTATTTTTATGTGGTCTCTTTCTTTTTGTAGTCTTGCTCCTATGCCTTCTAGCTTTCCGGACATGGAAATGTCGAAGCGCTCTTTATCCCTGGGAGCAAAAAAGTTTGTATGCGGATCTACCTGACTGGTTATGGCATTGAGGTACATGCTGAACCAGTCCTTACGTTCCAGGTCTTCCTGGTTCTCATAGAAGTTTTCCAGGGCATCTCTGGTCATGCTGATCGCTTTCCGTTTTAAACTGTCCTGACTTACTTTTTCATCCTCGCTCAGTTCTTCATTATTTTTTTGAGCACTTAAAAGGTCGTAATAGGAGGAAAGTGTGTTCAGTTTAAGCTGTTTTCTCCATCTTTCCTTCATTTCCTTTTTCGAATCAGGATAGTCCAGCGACTCATAATCATTATTCACCGTTTCTTTCACTTGAAAATCAAATCCTTCTTTCAAGATCTCCTTATAGATGGACTTATTTTCTTTTATTCTTTGCTGTAACCTGTTGTAGGTCAAATTGAAGAACTCGAGCTTTTTGTTGTTGATCTGATCATCTATTTCCTTTCGATATTCCCTGAACTCGTCAATATCCTTCTGATAGAAGTTTCGATGTAGAGGGTCGACCTCCTTGATGTATTTATCGTAAACGTTCTTAGAGAATTTATTATCGATATCGGCCTTATTAAAATGATACTCGTTGAGCACGTAAGTTATTAACTCTATTAGCACCTTATCTTTTTTCTTATCGGTATCGAACTTCTTGGTGGTAAAACTGCACGAGCTCATTGCTAATAACAAGCTCAACAGTATCAAAAATGCATTCCTTTTCATGATATGGTTTTAATCGGTAAATAATAATTAAAATCAAAAATACTAAAATGTAACATCTAAAACCTTTTTTTAAGTGAAGTTTAAAATCGGATGTGAATATTTAGTAATGATTCCATCGGCTAAATGCTTATTATACTTATTTTTGATCTTTTTAAGATCCATGGAGAAAAGACCTTTAATTCTAGTAACTAACGATGATGGGATTACAGCAAGGGGCATCCGTCATCTGATCCATTTGATGAAAGACCTGGGCGACCTTATCGTAGTCGCGCCGGACAGACCGCAAAGTGGAATGGGACATGCCATCACGGTGAGCGATAATATTTATTGCGATCCTGTCACGATCGATCAGAATGCAAGCTGGGATGAATACAGCTGCTCTGGTACGCCTGCTGATTGTGTAAAAATTGCCACGCAAGAAATACTAAATAGAACACCAGACCTATGTGTAAGCGGAATTAATCATGGTTCTAATTCATCGATCAATGTGATCTACTCCGGAACGATGAGCGCTGCTGTTGAAGCGGGAACAAATGGAATTCCGGCCATTGGTTTTTCCTTATTGGATTACGCGATGGACGCAGACTTCTCTCATACGGATGAATTCATATTAAGAATTACCAGGTCAGTTTTGAAAAACAGTCTTCCCAAAGGTGTAGTGCTCAATGTGAACATTCCTACGATAAGTGATGTCGCGCTGAACGGTATCAAGATCTGTAGGCAAGCAAATGCCCATTGGGTAGAGAACTTCGATAAACGACAAACACCACAAGGGCGTGATTATTACTGGCTTACTGGGGAATTTGTGGATGAAGATGGTGGAAAAGATACCGATGAATGGGCGCTCAAGAACAATTATGTGTCCGTTGTACCAGTTCAATTCGACCTGACCGCTTATCATACTTTAAAAGAACTAAACAACTGGAACATTGAATAAAATGAGGTCACAAATCTTTCTGGGTATGTTATTAGGCTTTGCGGCCAATATCCTGGGAATGTTCATGTACATCCTGATCTTCATAGATGCAAACTTTACCGATGCTTTGTATAAGATCAAAGAGTTCAATCTCGTAGGTAGTATCATAGCACTTGGTGCTGCGATCAATTTCTTACCTTTTTTCATATTATTGAACAAAAATAAGGTCTATATGGCCCGCGGTGTTCTTATTGCCACGATACTAGCTGCTTTGGTGACCCTGGTCTATAAACTTGATGTTTGGTTCGGATGATACGTCATTTAACTTTTGTTCCGCTTTATTTCCCATCTGTAGCCTTTAGATTTGAGGGCCGAAGATGAGTAAGAAGATGTCAAACCCAGAAATCGTTGATCAATGGTTCAATGATCAAAACTGGCAGGCGTTCCCATTCCAGAAAACCACCTGGGAAGCCCATCAGAGAGGTTGTCATGGACTTTTGAACGCACCTACCGGAAGTGGGAAAACCTATGCGCTTTGGGTGCCCATTTTGCTCAAGATCCTTGAACGAAAAAAGAAAAAATCAGCTTTACAAGCCATCTGGGTCACACCGCTCAAAGCGCTTTCG
>CAJXLO010000090.1 GCA_913056525.1 uncultured Psychroflexus sp. | reverse complement strand
TAGAACAAGAGGATGAAGATGAAAGTGTGAGCGTTGTAGGTATGCGATTAGAGGATGCCGTAGAATTGATAAAAGGTCCCAAAGGAACAAAGGTAACCCTGACCGTAAAAAAAGTAGATGGCACGAAAAAGGACTACACTATTACCCGCGACGTTGTTGAGATACAGGACACTTACGCTCGTTCAGCCTTCATCGATAAGGAAGGTGCAGATTATGGCCTGATAAAACTACCTAAGTTCTATTTTGATATGGACGATTATGATAAAAGGAACGCGGCAACGGATATCAAAAAGGAGATAGAACGATTTAAAGAAAAAAATGCGAAAGGCCTGATCATAGACCTAAGGGACAATGGTGGCGGTTCCCTTAAAACGGTCGTGGACATCGCAGGCCTGTTCATAGAAGAAGGTCCTGTTGTACAGGTAAAGAAAAGTAATGGGGATACCGAAGTCCTGAAAGATAAGGATGATGAGATACTATGGAACAAACCTCTGGTGATCATGGTCAACAAACTTTCCGCAAGTGCATCTGAGATACTGGCTGCAGCCATGCAAGATTACAAGCGGGCGATCATCATAGGTAGCGATCAAACCTACGGAAAGGGAACGGTTCAGAACATCATCAACCTCGACCGATGGATGAGGAACAATGACCTGGGTAAAATGGGAGCTTTGAAGATCACCACACAAAAATTCTACAGGATCAATGGCGGTTCCACGCAACTGAAAGGCGTTAGCAGCGATGTGGTACTTCCCAATCGTTATTCGTACATCGACATTGGAGAACGCGATTATAACAATCCACTCCCATGGGACCAGATCAATAAGGCGGATTATCAAACCTGGGACGGTTATAAGAACATTGAAAAGGTTATCGAATTGAGCAAAGAGCGGATGAGCGAAAATCAGCAGATAAGCTTGATAGATGAGCATGCCAAATGGATCGGTTCACAACGTGAAAGGCAAACTTATCCGCTTGACTTCCTGAATTACAGAAAAATGAGCGAATCCACGGAAGCTCAATCAAAAAAATTCGAGGCCATTAATGATTACACATCAGATTATGAATTTAGATCATTAGCCTACGAAAAAAAGAAGATGGAAAAGGACTCCGTGCTTGCTGATAAGCGGAAAAAATGGCATGAAGCACTGAAAAGTGATGTCTATGTGGAAGAGTCCATACACGTGCTGAACGACCTGCAACGATATACCAAAAATGATAAATTAGCGAAAGCTGAATAATACCATTTGGAACATCAAAGTGGACGATCGCTCTTTAGCATAGCCAAACAAAAATTCTTTCATAACCGAATAGGAATAATAAGTTTAAGCTATATAGGTCTTTGTGTACTTTTGGCCATATTCGCTTACGGCATCATCCCGGACAATTCCGCGAATGCTAACCGGATGGAACTTTCCATTCATTCTAAAGAACCTGGTTTTCAGGTGGATATGCTGAAGGTGCCATCTGCTATATCAACTGACAAAAGCTTCTTGCAGGAGTTGTTCTTTGGATTTGAAATAGAATATGAAGAAATTCCATACAGTCAACTTCGAGTAGATGGTGAAAAGGTCGTCCTGACTCCGGTAAATGCTCAAAAGGATGACAAAGCCCAGACGAAATTAGCTTTAAGCGAATTCAAGAAAGCAGATAACCTTAAGCAATTAAAGGAAAATTATACAGAAAAGAAGACCTACTGGTTAGGCACGGATAAATACGGTCGAGACCTGCTGAGCAGGATTATCCTTGGTTTACGCATTTCGCTTTCTGTAGGGCTAATAGCGGTCGCCATCTCCCTGATGATCGGAATCACTTTGGGTGCGATCGCCGGATATTTTGGTGGAAAGGTCGATGCGGTCATCATGTGGTTGATCAATGTGACCTGGTCCATCCCTACATTGCTCATGGTCATCGCCATAAGCCTGGCTTTAGGAAAAGGGTTTTGGCAGGTCTTCATTGCCGTAGGATTGACCATGTGGGTAGAAGTAGCAAGAGTGGTTCGCGGCCAGGTTCTATCGGTAAAAGAACAGCAGTACGTTACCGCAGCAAGAGTCATCGGCTTAAATGATGCGCGCATCATCATCCGTCATATATTACCTAACATCTTAGCTCCGGTCATCGTGATATCAGCTGCAAACTTTGCCGCTGCCATACTAGTCGAAAGCGGATTGAGCTTTCTGGGGATCGGCGCACAACCGCCTATGCCGAGTTGGGGCGCGATGATCAAAGACCACTATAGTTATATCATCATAGGTAAGGCCTATCTGGCGATCATTCCCGGCATCGCCATCATGAGCCTTGTCATGGCATTTATGCTGATGGGGAATGCACTTCGCGATGCACTGGATGTAAGAAGTTGACCTATTAACGCTATTTTTTTAGGAATTACTGTTCGTGTGTAAAGATCAATCCGCTTGTTAAAAGATGATGTTAGCTGAAAAATTGCTTCTTTCCATACTTGAAGATTGAATGATTGGATAGAAAATCCATAGAAT
>CAJXLO010000089.1 GCA_913056525.1 uncultured Psychroflexus sp. | reverse complement strand
TTACAATCCGGAAAAGCTTATGACATTTTACAACGATTAACCCAGAACTAAAATGAATACGACGAGTTTTACAGATATTTTAAGCCAAATAGCAGATTACAAAAGGGTAGAAGTAGAGAACCGCAAAAAAGAAACTTCTATCAAAGCCTTACAGCAAAAACCGTTTTTTGAACGAACCTGCGTAAGCCTAAAAAAAGCCATTGCTGATAAGCAAAAGAACGGCATTATTGCCGAGTTCAAGCGAAAATCTCCATCAGCCGGAATGATTAATGCAAAAGCCGATGTAAAACAAGTAACAACCGGTTATGCTAAAGCCGGCGTCAGTGGACTATCCGTTCTTACCGATGCGCCGTCATTTGATGGAAGTTTACAGGATCTATTGATCGCGCGTCAGTATAATCAAATCCCGATCTTACGAAAGGATTTTATGTTAGATGAATATCAGGTATACGAAGCAAAAGCTTTTGGAGCGGATGCGATTCTGCTGATCGCCGCAATGATCGATAAACAAACCTGTGAGAAATTAGCGCATTTTGCCCATAAATTAGGATTGCAAGTATTGTTAGAAGTGCACAGCGAATCAGAAATTTCAACACACGCCGGTGATTATGCGGATATCATTGGCGTTAATAGCAGAGACCTTAAAAGTTTTTCAACCGATTTAAGCCAAGCCGAAAAGCTGTATGAACTTTTACCGGGAGATCAAATGAAGATCGCTGAAAGTGGCATCCATAAGCCGGAAGACGCAGTGAACTTTAAAAAAATGGGCTTTGATGGGTTTCTCATCGGTTCTCGATTTATGCAAAATGATCAACCGGAGAAAGCTTGCCGCGACTTTAGCCATCAACTTAAAAAAAGTAGCTTATGAATTTCAAGATCAAGATTTGCGGAATGCGCGATGCTGAAAATATTCGTCAGGTTTTAGCCTATCAGCCGGATTTATTGGGTTTCATCTTTTATCCTAAGTCTTCTCGCTATGTAGATCAAGATCGGCTGGAAAAGATCAATGCCATCGATTTTGGTTCAACCGAAAAAGTTGGTGTCTTTGTGAATGAAGATCCCCAAACGATCATTTCGGTGGCCAATCGATATCAATTCAATTACATCCAATTGCACGGCGATGAAACAGATGAAACTATTCAATTCCTACAAAAGCAAGGTTTACAAGTTATCAAAGTGATTTCCATGGCCACATCGGCAGACCTGGAAATGATACAACATTATCCATCGGCAGATTATCTGTTGTTTGATACTAAAGGACAGAAACGCGGTGGCAATGGTTACAAATTTGATTGGGGTCTTCTGGAAAACATAAGCATAGATAAACCGATATTTCTCAGCGGCGGATTAGGGGTCGATGACCTCAAAATCGTTCAGGAAAACAATAGGCTAAAGCTATCCGGACTGGATTTTAACAGCCAATTAGAGGAAAAACCCGCGTTAAAAGATATAGCAAAAGTGAAACAATTAATGAATCAAATAAATCAAGAAGCATGAAGATCGCAGTAGATGAAAACGGATATTATGGCGAATTTGGCGGCGCTTTTATCCCGGAACTATTACATCCTAATATCGAAGAGCTAAAGGATAACTATTTGAAAATAAGTCAGGAAGAAGGATTTCAAAAGGAATTTAAAGCGCTGCTCAAAGATTATGTAGGTAGGCCAACGCCTTTGTATTATGCTAAAAAGTTGAGTGAGCAGTTTGGTGCCAAGATCTATCTCAAGCGCGAAGACCTGAATCATACCGGCGCGCATAAGATCAATAATGCGATAGGTCAGGCTTTATTAGCGCAGCGATTAGGCAAACATAAGATCATCGCCGAGACCGGCGCTGGCCAACACGGTGTAGCCACCGCAACCGCCTGTGCCTTATTAGGTATGGAATGCACGGTGTTTATGGGCGAAAAGGATATCGATAGGCAACGCCCGAATGTAGAACGTATGAAAATATTGGGCGCGAAGGTTGTTCCGGCAACTTCGGGCAGTAAGACGCTGAAAGATGCGACCAATGAAGCCATGCGTTACTGGATCAATCATCCGGATGATACGCATTACATTATCGGTAGTGTAGTTGGTCCGCATCCATTTCCCGATATGGTCGCACGATTCCAGTCGGTCATCAGCGAAGAGATCAAATACCAACTCAAAGAAGTAGAAGGCACGGATTCGCCGGATTACGTCATTGCCTGCGTAGGTGGTGGAAGCAATGCCGCCGGTTCATTTTATCATTATTTGGACGATGAGTCCGTAAAATTAGTAAATGTAGAAGCATCAGGTTTAGGATTAGACAGCGGTAAAACAGCTGCCACAACAGACAAAGGAAGCAGCGGCATATTACACGGATTTAAAACTCTGTTGATGCAAGATGGCGACGGTCAGGTTACTGAGCCTTATTCCATATCTGCCGGATTGGATTATCCGGGCATCGGTCCGTTGCATGCGCATTTATTTGCCAGTAAACGAGCGATTTTTAGATATGTAACCGACCAGGAAGCCATGGATGCCGGTGTCAACTTGAGCAAGCAGGAAGGCATTATTCCGGCGATAGAGACCGCGCATGCTTTTGCAGCCTTAGACCAAATGGACTTTAAACAAGATGATATCGTGGTGATGAACTTATCCGGTCGTGGTGATAAGGATTTGCAGACGTATATTGATTTTGGGAATTATTGATGTAAGATGTTAGATATGAGATATTAGATATGAGATGAAAGATAAAAGATGAGAGATAAAGATTTGAGATGAGAGAAATGTGCTTTTAAAACCTTGTTCTCGATACAAATTTCACTCATTTTCAATCGTGAAATTCACTCGAACTGACAGGTTCTCGATACAAATTT
>CAJXLO010000088.1 GCA_913056525.1 uncultured Psychroflexus sp. | reverse complement strand
AAGCGGATAAAAAACCGCACTTTTTTCTACGGCCGATAACAATCCTAAACTACCGGAAGTATGAGCAATGATCGCATCTTGATATGGAATTTGCAAAGCGATCTCTTCAATAATATCATCTTTTAAACAGAGTAGAAAAATATCGGCTGGATAAAGATTGGCCAATTGGTTTGTGGTCGCTGTACTTCCCGGGCGATCATTATCGGCGATAGCGGAACGGTTATAAATTTGGACCAGTTCTATGCTTTTCTGAGCATAAAAGGCTTTGGCCAAATGCTGGCCTACATTACCATATCCTAGAATACTGATACTTATCATAAAGCAAATGTAGTAATTATCAAACTGTAATAATCACGGCAAAATTAAAATTCGCATCATTCCGGTTGGATACACATTTCAAAAATAGGACTTAAAGTTTTGTTTATTTCAGGGTTTTGAAATGTATCCTTATAGTAGATCAAGGCTTTGTATGTATCTTTGTAGAATAGAATATAGGGTATGCTCCAAAAGAAATTAGCAGAGATATTATTTTCCACAAAATTGATGGCAGTATTGTTCATCATATTTGCACTGGCGATGGCGGTTGGTACTTTTGTAGAAAATTCATATACCACGACCACCGCCAGAGAATGGATCTATAATGCCTGGTGGTTTGAAGCGATCATGGGTTTCTTTGTGATCAATTTCATCGGGAACATCTTCAGGTTCAAACTGCTTAGGAAAGAAAAGATCACTACCTTGACCTTTCATTTATCCTTTATCCTGATACTTGTAGGTGCTTGGGTAACCAGATACGTGGGTTACGAAGCGACTATGCCTATTCGTGAAGGGGAAGTTACCAATGAGATGATGTCCCAGAAAACCTATCTGAGCACCTACATAGATGGAGAAATTAAGGGAGAAATGAAGCGGAAGACCCAGTATTTTCCGCTGGTTCTGGCACCTGGTATTGATAATAACAAAACCATATCAACGGATTTTAACGGAAATCCAGTGAATTTTGAGGTGGTTGAATATATAGATGGCGCTGAGAAGGGTGTACGGCCGGCCGATGACGGAAAGAAATTCCTAAAGTTAGTTGAAGCTGGTCAGGGTGGTCGTGAGAACCATTTTCTCGAACAAGGCAAGGTCTCCAATTTACATAATGTGCTTTTTGCCTTTAATAAATACACTGAAGGTGCCATCAATATACTGGGAACGGCAGATACGGGTTTTACCATTGAATCGCCCTTTGAAGGTGATTATATGGTCATGGCGACCCAGCAAAAGGGAAAATTATACAAGGATAGTTTACAAGATCTTAAGTTCAGGTCATTGTACACCGTAGGTAAAAGCCGCTTTGTTTTTCCAGAAAAACCGATGAAAGGTAAGTTCACGGTCGTTCCTGCTGAACGAAGAACAGACAACCTACCGGACGGTGTGAAGTTAAAGATAACGGCAAATGGCGATACGGACACCATAAGCATGCTAGGGGGAAAAGGGTTTCTTAAAGATATGAAAAAGGTTAAAGTAGGAGGGCACGATATTTATGTGAGATATGGAAGCAAGAAGATTGAACTTCCTTTTTCCCTAAAGCTGAACGACTTTATAGCGAAGAAACAACCCGGTACGGAAGATAGGGAACAGCCCAGCTATCAATCTTTTAAGAGTAAGGTGAAGGTAGTAGATGGAAGCAATTCTTATGATTATGACATTTATATGAATCACGTTTTGGACCACGGCGGATATCGCTTCTTCCAGTCTTCTTTCCAGCCTGATGAAAAAGGAACGGTTCTTTCCGTCAACCATGATAAATGGGGAACCTGGTTGACCTACATAGGATATTTTCTTTTGTATGCCGGTTTAATGTTGATCATGTTTGATAAAGGTTCACGATTTGGCGACCTACGTAAAAAATTAGAAAAAGTGAAGAAAAAGAAAGCAAAGTTGACCCTACTGTTGATCCTGTTCTCCATAGGAGTAACGAATGCACAAATATCAAAGGACACCCTAACAGCTCAAGATGCGGAAGGTCATGCACATCAGCGGGAAATGGTCTCTAAGCAAGCAGATTCCGTGATCAAAGCCAATGCGGTGAGCAAAGAGCACGCGCAAAAGTTCGGTAAATTGGTGATTCAGGACTATGAAGGAAGAATGAAGCCGATAAATACCTATTCATCAGAACTACTCAGGAAGATCAGCAACAAAGATGAATATCTAGGCTACAATTCTGATCAGTTGATGCTTTCCATGCTGCAAGTACCAAAGCCATGGTACGCAGCGTCTGTTATTGAGATCGCCAGGAAGAACGACAGCATCCATAAGATATTAGGCGTTGATAAGTCCGTGAAATATGTATCTCTGACCGATTTCTTTACAGAAGATGAAGGGAAATACAAGTTATCACCTTATTTGCAAGACGCCTATCAGGCAAAGCCCAAGAACAAGTTCCAGAAGGATTTCATAGATGCTGACGAAAAGGTGAACTTATTGTTCAACACCTTGCAGGGCAGAACATTGGCGATTTTTCCCGTACCGGATCATCCCAATGATAAATGGGTTTCCTTTTATGAGTTCAAAGATCAACCTGAAAAAGAATACTTTAAAGATAAGGATTCCATTTACGTCAGTAATGTTCTCCCGCTGTATGTTCAAACTTTGAAAAAAGCTTCTGAAACTGGCGATTACAAGCAGCCTAATGACCTTTTAAAGAGCATGAAAAGCTTTCAGGAAAAGTACGGTAGCAATGTGATGCCTTCCAAAAGTAAGATAGATCTTGAGATCCTTTACAATAAGATAGACATTTTCAACAAGCTTTTCCAGTTCTATTTATATCTTAGCTTGCTGATGGTCTTTGCGGTCATATTCAAGATATTCAGGGAAAACAAGAAAGTAAACGGTCTTATAACCGCAACAAAGATCGGTCTTATTGTTTTATTCCTATCTCATACAGCCGGCTTGGCTATTCGCTGGTATTTATCTGGTCATGCGCCATGGAGCAATGCTTATGAAAGTATGGTCTATGTTGCATGGGCTACGATGTTTTTTGGTTTAGCTTTTGGAAGAAAGAGCGAGTTAACTATGGGTTCAACGGCTTTTGTTACTTC
>CAJXLO010000087.1 GCA_913056525.1 uncultured Psychroflexus sp. | reverse complement strand
TAGATATTGACCACAAAGCTATCAACCGTATGACAATCGGCTTTGGCGATGTTCTGGGCTCGGACAAAGATGTCCTGTTGCTCCGCTGATGGTGTAAAGTTGGCCGGATCGGGGATCTCGTTCGTCTGTGCATCGGCATCGGCCTGGGTGAGGTAATATTCGAGTTCGGCTTCGCCAGGGTCGGTGACATCTAAGGCGGTCTTGTCGTTTTGGGTCAGGTCGACCGTTGGAAAACTGCTGAGGTCGTCATGGCATTCGTCTATCGATGGGGTTTGTTGGATTTGGGGAATAGAAAGAACTTCCAGGTCAAAATTCCCCAGAACAAAACAAGCCTGACTTTCCAAATTATCTTGTTTCCCCCAAATGGTTTGTGGGTTGGTGGTGTTCTGGAAGTTCGCAGGGTCGGTTATTGGGTTCGTGCCATCGATCGCATCTTGCTGTGAAGTATAATATTCTACATTGAAATCATTCGTATTATTACCATTAAGAAGGGCAGCTTCGTTCTGCGTCAGGTCAAATGTAGCGGTTCCATTACCGTTTTCATCGCAGGCCTCTAAATTATTGAGCGTTGCAATAGCTTGACCGGTAACATCAACCTCAAAACTTGCTGTTTCTAGACATTCTTTATCGCCTTCTGCATTTTCAATTCTCAAATAAATAGTTTCTGGTATAGAAGAAGGTACGTAGTTTTCCGGGTCTGCGATAGCATTATTCGCATTATCGGCATCATCCTGAGATTGATAATAAGACACTTCAAAATCATCCTCTTCCTGGGTACCGATGACCTTATCGTCATTTACCGTTAAATCGAAAGTTACAGCACCACTAAAGGGTTGACATGTAATAATATCAAGATCATTTTGATTTTGAACTTCCGGGTTCGGGATGAATTCTACATTAATAGAATCACTACTATCACAATCAGTACCGGCTTGCAGTTCAACAGTATATGTTCCGGATTCATCTACGGTCAAGGTAGCGCCGGTCTCGCCTGGGATGACCTGCCCATCTTGTAACCACTGGGCACTAAATGCGGGTGGAAGGTTACCTTCAAAAATTTCCAGATCGATTTCTTCTCCTTCACATTGCGATTCCGGGTCGTTAATTGTAATATCATCTCCTAAATTTGCTCCTAATTCAAAACTTCCTCCTTCTAAGAAAACCGCTGAATTAAGTATTGTATCTCCTCTATCAGCGATCACCAGCTTAATGGTATAGGTTTGACCGGGTATCACGTCAGCTTCTGCAGTAAGAGGTCTGGTTCTACCCGTTATATCCATATCGCCAGGATTGTTTCCTTCACTATTAGCTGCATCATAGAATGCAGGAAATGAAAATTCTCCCAAACCTGAAGAGCAAGACTCATCATGAACATTAACCGGACTTACCGGTACATTTTGCGTGCCGGGAACCAGCGCAATATTTAAACCTCCCAGATCTAAATTTAAAGGAGCTGTACTGGGGTCTCCATCATGATCATAGGCGTTAGTATTAGAAATTCCGGGACCACTAAGTATAAAAGCAAAGGTATCTGCGAAATTACAGACATAAGTGGGATATTCATAAGAAGCAAATATATAATTGAAACTAATGCGATCCACGTAAGGCGTAAAATCAAAAGTTATCGTGGTGGCATCATTTGTATTACCAGGCTCCTGAATCAGAGCTTCTAGATCAGTATCTCCAGGCCATCCTCCGCCTCCAGTTGGCCCATCTGGAATAGAATTTACATCATAACTCATCATAACGAGTCCTTCTTCAAAGGCGAACTGCGAAAAACCTTTTTCAAAATAACCGAAGCTATTATAGCCTTGCCCATTATCCTGACTATTGCTGGGTGATTGTATGTTATCAATATCCGAACACGTTCCAGTTATCAACACATCGCTGACCAGTTCTTCTAAAGTAGTTTTGTTAGAATCTTGATCAAAATTATCATCAATGATTATCTTAATGTCAACAACTTCTAAGGTGAAATCAATTGTTTCTGAACAAAGCTGATTGGGTTGCGTGTTGTCTGTAACTGTTAATGTTCCATTTACCGTTCCTTGAAAAGGGAATTGTTCCGTAATATTTTGTCCATTTATATCTCCTGCACCGAAATTCCATGTAAAAGTCAAGTTCGAAAGATCTCCTGATTCCGGATCAGCCGTCGCTGAGAAATCGATATCTATATTTTGACCCACTGTGTAAACTCCAGTAGCAGGATCAAATTCTGAAGGATCTACATTAACTAGCTCAGGGTCAATGGAGGGACAAGGCTCTCGACAAGAAATATCAGCCGCCCAACCAGGTTGGTTGAAAAAGCCATCAGATATGAACTCAATGGTCAAACATCCCGATGGATTATCCTCTGATGCACTAATGTTCTGAAGTTCCTGGTTGGCACTAAAACTTCCTGTGAAAGTCCCTAATTCAGCGGCAGGGTCATTCGTGTCCGAGTCATAGATGATCATATTGTCCGATCCTCCGGGAAGTCCGAATTCTGTAAATTCAAGTACAGTTAATAAACCAATATCATTCGGGTCATCCGGACATATTGTATAAACAAAATTTTCGTTATCGCCATAATTATTATCAGGCCCGCCACTATCATAGAAGGTTCCTGTACACGTATTCTCCGTCACACCGTCTTGCATCAAAAAATCCTGAGCATTTGATGGCCAGCTTAACAACATCAATAAAGTAAATAGAGATGCGATTTTTAACATATTCCTGATTTTAATTGTAAATATATTAAAAGGAAAAGTTTATGAAAGCGTAAATTTGTAAAAATATTTGTAACCTATGATCTCATTTGAAACAAAAGATACCAAAAGTCCCGCTATCAAAAAGTTTGAAGCCGATCAATTCCTTGTGGATTTTGAAAGCTATGAGTTTAGTAATATCGATGAGGCAAAACGATCCCCATTAGCGCAAAAACTGTTCTACCTGCCTTTTGTAAAAAAAGTGTATATCGCACAAAATTTCGTGGCGATCGAAAAATATGACATTGTAGAATGGCAAGATGTAGAACAAGAAATCATAGACCAATTAACGGAGATGATCAATAAGGGTGTCGCTGTTGTTCAGGAATCCGCTAAGAAGCCTGCTGCGATCACGGTTTATGCGGAAAGTACGCCCAATCCATCCACGATGAAATTCGTTGCCAATAAAAAATTGGTGCTTGGCACTTACGATTTTCAGGATATCGATGAAGCTAAATA
>CAJXLO010000086.1 GCA_913056525.1 uncultured Psychroflexus sp. | reverse complement strand
ATCCATTAGATCTTTATATTAATACAGATTCTGGTGTTACCTTAAATGGAGCAGCTGATGTAACTACACCTGACCTTCAAGGATTTAATGGTGTTGTTCATGTTACTGATGCAGTTATACCGATGCCAGACATCACTACATTCGCAGTTGCTGATCCAAACTTTAATAGCTTACAAGCGGCATTGACCAGAGATGATCAACCGGATTTTGTAGGCACGTTGAGTACGCCAAATGGAACTGATCCAGCACCATTTACCGTTTTTGCACCAACGAACACAGCCTTTGGTGACCTATTGAATGAACTAGGGCTCAATAATTTGAGCGAAGTTCCTCAGCAAACGCTAACGAGTACATTAAACTCTCATGTTATTGCCGGTGCTAACGTAAGAGCAGATGACCTTACGAATGGAACCGTACAATCCTTAGAGGCTGAGCTAACGATCGATGCTGATAACGCAACGGTCACCGATCCAAATGGTCGCGTGAGCAATATTATCGTTACTGATGTGCAAACCACTAATGGCGTGATCCATGCGATTGATACAGTGATATTACCACAACAGTAAATCGCTGATTCTCTAATAGTTTTTAAAAAAAGGCAGCTTGCGAGCTGTCTTTTTTTGTTCATACAGATTTGATCTGACCATTTTCGATGATCGATCCTTAAAATCAGAAAATGCAATTTATTGATTTCTGGCGGCTATTTTCAGTCATTGTTGTCCGATTGAAAATCATAAAACCATGCTTTGCACTTCTAATAAGCGATTTTAGATCAACGCTAATAAATTGTTTTTTAATATGAATATAATTGATTTTGAGATATTCAAATTTTATCTAAATAACGCTTTTTTTGCGTCACAGGTGTCATATAACGCATTTGGCGTCACAGGTCTAAAAACTTATATTTGAGTCGGACACGATTAATTTTAATCTCTTATTTAATTTATCAGTCTGATGGTACGGGATTTTCATCCTCATCTTGTATCTGACATCCAACATCCACGTTGGAAAGCATGAATTAACTATATTTGTTCATTAAAATCTATTATTATGCGCTATCCTATTTCTTTTTTAATGGCAACGCTTTTATTTATAAGCAGTTGTCAAAACGGTACTAAGCGATCAAGATCAGATGAAGATACATCAAAAGAGAATGTTGAACAATCCTCTAACAAAGTTGATGAATTTGCCGACATATCGGTGCTCAGGTACAAAATCCCCGATTGGGACAAGCTTAGCTTAAACGATAAAAAACTGGTTTACTACTTAACGCAAGCTGGACTTAGCGGCAGAGATATCATCTGGGATCAGAACTATAAACATAACCTGAAGATCCGGACGGCTTTAGAATCAATCTATAAAAATTATGAAGGTGACCGTTCGTCATCAGATTGGGAAGCTTTTGAAACTTACACTAAAAGAGTTTGGTTTGCCAATGGAATTCATCATCATTATTCTATGGATAAGATGAAACCGGAGTTTTCTAAGGAATACCTAAATGAACTTTTAACCACTACCGATACGGGATTATCTAAAGAAGCTACAGATGTTTTATTTAATGATCAAGATGCGAAGAAAGTAAATCTGGATAAATCAAAAGGATTATTAAAAGGCTCAGCTACTAACTTTTATGGCGATGATGTTACCGCTGATGAAGTAGAGGATTTCTACGCCGCTAAACAACAACCTGATCCGGACAAACCAATTTCCTTTGGCTTGAACTCTAAGTTGGTAAAAGAAAACGGCAAGCTCGTTGAAAAGAAATGGAAGTTGAACGGCATGTATCATAATGCGATACAGGAGATCATCAAATGGTTAGAAAAAGCCGTTGAGGTTGCTGAGAACGAAAAACAAGCCAAAGCTTTAAAGCTATTGATCGACTATTACAAAACAGGAGATCTACAAACCTGGGACAAATACAATGTCGCCTGGGTAGAAGCCACAGAAGGCGAGATCGATTATATCAATTCATTTATAGAAGTCTACAACGATCCGTTAGGCTACCGAGGTTCATATGAGACCATCGTAGAGATCAAGGATTTTGATATGTCTCAAAAGATGAACGTCTTACAGGAAAACGTTCAATGGTTTGAGGATAATTCTACAATAGCTGATTCGCACAAAAAAGAAAATGTAGTTGGCGTTAGCTATAAAACCGTCAACGTAGCCGGAGAAGCCGGCGATGCCTCACCGGCAACGCCAATTGGTGTCAACTTACCTAATTCCAGCTGGATCCGAAAGGAACATGGTAGTAAATCGGTTTCCTTAGGAAATATTATACGTGCCTATGAACGTTCAGGTTCTTCCGGTAGATTAGAGGAGTTTGCTCATGATTCTACAGAGATCGCGTTACACAAGAAATACAGCGCAAAGGCTGATAAGCTCCATACTGCTTTACATGAAGTGGTCGGTCACGCTTCCGGCCAACTCAACAAAGGCGTGGGAACTACTAAAGAAACTTTGAAAAGCTACGCGTCTACCTTAGAAGAAGGTCGAGCCGATCTGGTAGGTTTATATTTTTTAATGGACAAGAAATTAGAAGATATCGGCTTAACGGATAATGCGAAAAAATTAGGCATGGCCGCTTATGATGACTACATCAGGAATGCTCTGTTGACACAATTGGTCAGAATCGACCTCGGGAAAGACATTGAAGAAGCCCATATGCGTAATCGCCAATGGGTAAGCGCCTGGGTTTATGAAAAGGGAAAGGAAGATGGTGTTATTAAAAAAGTAACTCAAGACGGCAAGACCTATTATGATATTCAGGATTACGAAAAGCTAAGAGCACTTTTTGGTGAATTGCTTCGCGAAACACAGCGCATCAAATCAGAAGGTGATTATGAGGCTGCGCGTGATCTGGTGGAAAATTATGGGGTCAAGGTAGATCAGGAATTACATAAAGAAGTCCTAAAGCGGAATGAGCAGTTCAAATCTAAACCTTATAGTGGTTTTGTTAATCCGGTGCTTGTTCCCGTTAAAGATAACAGTGGTAAGATCACTGATATCAAAGTGGAACAACCGCAGAGCTTTGTAGACCAAATGCTCAACTACGCCGATAAATACAGTTTTTTAACGCAATAAATCAATAATACAATATGTCAGACGATAAGAAAGTGATCTTTTCCATGTCCGGAGTTTCTAAAACCTTTCCGGGCACGAACAAACCCGTACTTAACAATATTTACCTTAGTTTTTTCTATGGAGCGAAGATCGGTATCCTGGGACTGAACGGATCCGGGAAATCCACTTTGCTCAAGATCATCGCCGGTGTAGAAAAGAACTATCAGGGCGATGTGGTCTTTTCCGATGGCTATTCCGTGGGTTATCTGGAGCAAGAACCGCAACTAGATGACGATAAGACGGTGATTGAGGTCGTTAAAGAAGGTGTTGCCGATACCGTAGCACTATTAGATGAATACAATCAGATCAATGATGATTTTGCCAAGCCTGAAGTTTATGAGGATCCGGACAAGATGGAAAAACTCATGAACAAACAAGCCAAGTTGCAAGATCGAATCGATGCAGTAAATGCCTGGGAATTGGATAGTCAACTCGACCTGGCGATGGATGCTTTACGCACACCGGAATCCGATAAGAAGATCAGCGTACTTTCCGGTGGTGAAAGAAGACGAGTGGCACTTTGTCGGTTATTGCTTCAAAAACCAGACATTTTGCTATTAGATGAGCCGACCAACCATCTGGATGCAGAATCCGTAAACTGGTTAGAATATCACTTACAACAATATTCCGGTACGGTTATCGCGGTTACACACGATAGGTATTTCCTGGATAATGTAGCCGGATGGATATTAGAGCTGGATAGAGGAGAAGGTATTCCATGGAAAGGCAATTATGCATCCTGGTT
>CAJXLO010000085.1 GCA_913056525.1 uncultured Psychroflexus sp. | reverse complement strand
CGCATTCTTTTCCTGGCACCTAATCCTAACCGATATTCTTCTAAAACAACACCGCGCTCTTTATCAATTTCTTCATGGTCTAATGTGGCATTAAAAGCCCAATCTTCCATGATATCCAATCCTTTCTTCAAGTTCTCAGGATCATCTAAGGGAATAGGCAAGAAGTAGACCGTTTCATCAAAACTCGTGTAGGCATTCAGGTCGTTTCCGAATTTTACACCTATACTTTGTAGATAGTCCACGATCTCGTTCTTCGGGAATCGTTCAGTCCCATTAAAGTTCATGTGTTCCATGAAGTGCGCCAAACCTTGCTGATCGTCTCGCTCTAAGATCGACCCGGCATTGATGACCAATCTCAGTATAACGCGGTCTTCCGGTTTTTCATTATGCCTAACGTAATAGTTCATCCCATTGGAGAGCTCACCAGCAACTACTTTTGGGTCTTGTGGAATTTTCTTTGATTCTTTTTGGGCATTGGATAAGAACGCTACAAAAAGGATCAAAGTGTAAGTAAGAATGTTTTTAAGTTTCATAATTTAATATATCAATTATCAATAATTTGCTAAGATACAAGGTTTTTTTACAATTTCACATTAAATAATAGGCTCTTTTTTATATGTTATAAAAAATCGTTTCAATTTATAACATCATAAAAATCTACCAAAACCCTTGAACTTTTTACCAGTATTCCTGTGAATCACTTATCATTATTTAACGATCAGTCTTTTATCAAATGGGAAGGGTTGAGCACCAATGATGCTTATCTGCTCAAAAGAATGATGATGCGGGTTGATCAGATAATTGAAATCACCCTGAACAACCGCTGAAGGTACTTTCAAGACTGCATTTTTTTATCATTTATAAACTTATCACCTATTTTTTGGGTTCTAGAATTTGGTGGAAGTTCCGACCAGTTATCTGGGAGTTTACCCGGTTTGATCGTATCAACATCCATCTCATTTGGAATATTGATCTCAACCATCATATAATCCCTGGGTAACCAGGTCAGGTTTAAATGTACAGCCAACTCTGCCATTGCTAAGGCTCTGTTCGCAGCTGTGTAAATTAATTCCATAACTTTAGTGTTCCATCAACCCCCGAATTTTGAAGCACCAATACCGTTCAATTGATAGGCATATTTCTTTCTGGACAATCTAAAGACTCTCATTAAGCAAAGATCCCATGTTCAATATTGTTGAGCTCTCGCATCACCAGATCTTTACCGTAGGAGTCCTTCAATAAATCTGCCGGTTTTAGTTCGGCCTAAGCATAACACGGCGTATTCAACCAGCTATGGAATTTTTCTTTTGTATCGAATACCTGTTTGCCAAAGTTCGTTACCTCTGCCAGTTCAAGTATCTTTTCTGTATGTATGGACTTATACTTGTAATTTGGTTCTTTACTATGTCTCTGTAAGGTCTTAGTTGATACGTTCAGGTATTCTGCCCAATCTTCTTCTGAAAATGGCGTTATTTTCTTTATTTGATCAAATAAATACTGCGGAATACCAAATCTTATCGCTTTAACAAGTAAGAGCTTATTTTCAAAGAACCCAGAGAAAGTAATATCTTTTTTACTGATGGAAAAATAGGAGTGCTGGTCAATACTCCTTGCATATTGTGTAATGGATTCATTGACGGTTGTTCTATCCTCAGGCGTATCCTGTTGATAAATATCCATAACAGTACTTTTGTCCACAGATATAAGACATATTTCTTTGGATTCAAAGTTTTTTTACACAAGATAGCGTAATATACTTTACGAGAAATTTGTTTATTAGACAGCTTTAGACTCTTGTTCTTCCTGTAATTGTTCTTTATGTTTATCTACCGGACTTCCAAAGAGGATATTCCATACTTGTTTTGGAGAGCGTGCCCTACTGAGGTCTTTGAAAACCTCGATCCATTCATGGAAGACCAGATAAACCGGGTTGAATGAATTTACCGGTTTGGTAATTCCATAGACCGGTCTTTCCTCTTCTTCTTTGAATGTGCCAAAAATTCTATCCCAGATGATCAATGTAGAGCCAAAGTTCTTATCGATATATTTTTCATTAACAGAGTGATGAACTCTATGATGAGAAGGCGTTGTGAAAAAATACTCTATAGGTTTTGGTAGCTTACCGATCAATTCCGTATGCAACCAGAACTGGTACAATACGCCAAGTTGGTGAATGATCAAAAATACCAAAGGATGAAACCCTAAGAATATAACCGGCAAGAAAAATACGATCTTTAGATTTTGCGTCCAGGACAATCTAAACGAAACTGAAAAATTATAATATTCAGATGAGTGGTGAACGACGTGTGTTGACCACCAGAATCTTTGCTCATGCGCGATACGGTGTGCCCAATATCTACAAAAGTCAAGCACAAAAAAGCAAAGAACAAAAGACCACCAGGTCATAGGAATCTTGAGTGGTGATAGATTATAGAAGAAAAGAAACACTATAAATACACCGATCTTCATGAAGCTGTTAAGCACCATGTTGCCTAAACCTATTGATAAGGAAGCTAAGAAATCTTTACCAGAATAGGCTTTAATGTTCTTTTTTCGCGTTAGAAAGTACTCTAATGCTACAAAGAAGAACATCAAAGGGGCAACGATCCAGATGATCGTAGTAAAATCGTATTGCTGGATATCCTCTAAACGCCACTCTTCTTTCATCATCTTAAAATTTGATCCAAAAATACAATTTATATATCGCTATAAAGAAGTTTAATAAGAATTTAAAGCATCTGTAAGCAGGCCTTCGTATATTTGATTATTAAAAGTTCTTTATTATGTTAGAACGTAATCAACCTCTTGAATATTTAAGACCCGAATTGCCTAATGCAAAAGTGATGAGCAACACCGGCGATGAAGAGCGATTTCAAAACCAAACCTTACGGCCGATAGCAAAGTTCCAGAATGATCTTCTATTAGCCGTTTTCAAAAAATATATTAAAAGAAGGAAAAATGCTTTCCATGAACTAAACCTTCACCAAAAACAAGATTATATAGAACATGCCTTAAAAAAGGACCTGAAATTCCGTAATCAGATAAAAGGAATCTTCATAGGGCTTTTTACTGTTGATGAATATGTGGAATACATGGATAACTCGTCAAACCTCAATAAACGTATTGCCAATCTGACCATAGAAAGACTAAAAAGTAATATTCAGTTATTTGAAAAAGAGGATTAGTCAATAATATGTTCATTTAAACGAAGGAACTCTATCTTATGCAAGAATAGCCCTGATGCCGGAGCGATATAGGTGAATTTATGCTTATCCGGATGTTTAAGAAATTCTTCAAGCGACCTTATGCTAAACTTTTCCCTACCTATCTCGATCAAAGCACCCATCATCAGCCGTATTTGCTGACGTTTGAATCCTTTTCCGCTTATGATGAAAGCATAGGATCTTTCCGGGAATATAGGAAGTTGGAAAAGTTTATTGTTTTGGATTTTAGCATATTGGATTTCCATCACGCTTTCTGTTCCTGACCTGGGCAAATGGACAAAAGCCCTGAAGTCGTGTTCACCTTCGAACATTAAAGCCGCTTTCTTCATCTTTTCAAGGTCAAGTTCTTCCTGAACATTGGTCATAAAAGGCGCGCAGAACGGATGGTTCTTAGCGGGAAAGCTAAAAAGATAAACGTATTCCTTGAGCTTTGGATGTTGGATGATATTGAAATCATCATCTACCTGACAAATGGATAAAGCCCTAATATCAGGCGGTAAGTTCTTATTGAGGTCGATAAAGAATTGTTCCTGGTCTAATTTCTCTTGTTCCACGAACAATTCCATATAAGTTGAAAAAGCAGAAACCATAGCATCTGTTCTTCCAGCCGATACCACTTTCTTCCGGCGACTGCCCAAAACATAGTTCAAGGTCTTCCTTATCATCTTTTCCAGTGTGATCACACCAGGTTGTTGTTGCCAACCATGGTATCGAAATCCCAGGAACTGTATCTCGATCAGATAATTGTAACGGATAATATGACTCACTTTTCCTGATGTCTTTGTTCAAGCACTTCTATCACATCTTGTAAGGAATATCCTGTTCTTGCTAACAAAACCATTTGATGAAATAGCAGATCGGCGTGCTC
>CAJXLO010000084.1 GCA_913056525.1 uncultured Psychroflexus sp. | reverse complement strand
GATGATGATACCGTATCAACAGGTACAGGACCTAATCAGGCATTTGAAGGTAACAACTTTGTGTTCACAGAAGCTTCTACTGGTAGTCAGGGTGACGAAGCTGTTTTAATAAGTCCTTTCATAAATCTATCCAACCTGTCAAGCCCGGTCATTAATTTTTATTTACACATGCACGGTGGCGAAATGGGTACTTTACATATCGACGTAGATGATGGTTCCGGTTTTGTAGATGATGTGTTTACGATCTCCGGAGAGCAACAACCAAATCAAGGAGATCCCTGGTTAGAGCAATTTGTTGACCTTGGTGCATTTGCTGGAGAAACCGTACAAATTAGACTGCGCGGTGAAAGAGGTGATGGCTTTGAAAGTGATATAGCTATTGATGATTTTAGCGTTGTTGAAGCTCCTAGCTGTTTAAAACCAAACGGAGTGACCCTACTGGATGAGTTCTTTGACTCGGCTGAATTCTCATGGAATGCTATTACCAACGCTACATCAGGTTATCTATGGGAAGTCTATGCCGCTGGTGATGACCCTGCAACGGATACTCCTGTCTCTACAGGTAGTGTGCCGGCCGGTTCGACGCAAACAATTGCAGATGGCCTGTCTCCAGATACCGATTATGAGTTCTATGTAATATCAGATTGTGGTGCAAATGACGGTTTGAGTGAACTTTCTTTACCAGTTGCCTTTACTACAACCGTATTATGTGCTGCTCCTGATGATCTGGAAGCTAATAATCCACAACCTACGAGCATCGATTTGAGCTGGAGTACCATCCCTAATGATGCAAACGGCTATAACTGGTTTGTCTTCAATGAAGGCGACGACCCTTTAACGGACACACCCGTCACTTCTGGCAGTGCCGCTTCCGGCGTAAATTCCGTAAACGTGACCGGTCTAACACAAAACACTCCTTATGAAGCCTATATAGAGACTGATTGTGGTGGAGATGGTTTAAGTGACCTCTCGGCTCCTGTTGCATTTTCAACGACTTGTACCACGTTCACAGCTCCATTAATAGAAGATTTTGACGGTTCGTCCTGGGTTTCTGGCACTGGTTTTGGAAATGATGGAGATGCCATTGATGGTTGCTGGGATAGAACACCTGGAAATAATGGTTCTGATTACTTCTGGGGAACCAGAAGTGGTGATACGGGCTCAAGTGATACTGGTCCAAACGACGACTTCACGGTAGGCGGAAAATATGTCTTCACCGAAGGTACTAATGGAGTTCAGGGTGATGAAGCTTTCCTTGAAACCCCTTTGATAGACGCAACTAGTTTGAACGTGCCACAAATCAGATTTTATTACCATATGTTTGGTGATAATATGGGAACATTACACGTGGACGTAAACGACGGAACAGGTTATACATTGGATGTGTTCACTATAAGTGGTGAGCAGCATACTTCAGGAGACGCTGATTGGACTCTCGCCGTTGTAAACCTTCCTAACTTCAACACTTCTAATGTAAGAGTAAGATTCAGGGGTGAAAGAGGTGACGGATTTGGTTCTGATATGGCAATAGATGAATTCAAATTCGTTGAAGCTCCTACGTGTCCACAACCTTCTAACCTTAGTGTTAACAATGTAACGGATACGACGGCTGATGTAAGCTGGGATGCTGCTCTAACTTCTCAGGATACTTTTGACCTGGAAGTTGTAACAGCTGGCACAGACCCTACGGGAACACCTACGGAAGAAGATGTGACACAAAATCCTTATACGTTAACTGGGTTGACATCTGAAACCGATTATGATGTTTATGTAAGGGCCGATTGTGGCAATGGTGATGAAAGTTTCTGGATTGGTCCGTCTACTTTCAGCACTTCGATCACGCCTGTAAATGTGGATGAGAACAATTCTTCCACTGGGAATACTTATTGTTATGATAATAGTGAGTTCAAGGAATGGCTGTTCGTGAAGACCGGATCATCTAATGAAGACCTTGAGATTACGTTCAATGAAGGTACGATCGAATCAGATCCACAATCTTCAGATCGACTAGTGATCTACGATGGATTTGATGATACCGCACCTATACTTTATGATTCGGATGTAGATGGTATTGACCTTTCAGGGGTCACCTTAACTGCTCCATCTGGTGCACTGTACATGACATTGACATCTGACCTGTTCGGTTCATGTCAAAACGGTACAGAAGTATTGGACCCTTTTGATTTTGATGTCTTTGTAGGTACGCTAAGTGCTACCAATTTTGAAAAAAATGGTTTTGAATATTACCCGAACCCGGTATCAAACCAATTGACCCTGAAAGCAAATGTTGATATTCAAGAAGTGACTATCTTCAATATGATCGGTCAGAAAGTAAAAGAATATCACACATTGAACACCGCTTCTATCGATATTCCGATGAACGGACTTCAATCAGGCGCTTACCTAATGAAAGTAGAAATCGATGGTCGCTCTAAAGCCTTTAGGATCATCAAGGAATGATAAGGTCATATAAAGGTTAATTTTTTTTAAAAGCCCGGTCCATATTGATCGGGCTTTTTTAATCTTATAATTCATTAATATTGATTACATTTGGTAGATAATTTATTGTTATGAAATATTTTTACTTATTAACTTTTATAATATCACTTGTTTTTGGATCATCAGCAGGAGCTTATGACAGGGATTCAAAAAATAAGGTTGATGCCATACAGGCAGGTTCACTGATCATCACAGGATATGTGGACTCGACTTGTCCTAATGATAATGGAAGGACTTTAGAGGTTTTCGTTAACGGTAATGTAGACCTCAACGCCTGGTCAGTTGAAGTTCAAAATGATGGTAACGGATTTAATAATTTAATCGACCTGTCATCATTAGGAACGATTACAAATGATTTTATCTATATTACGAATGATGCAAATGCACTTAACACTGAATTTGGCATCACAGATAATGTTATTGTTAACGCTTCAATAGAAAGCGATGGCAACGAAGCTTTTCAAATAAAAGATGCTTCATCCAATGTCGTTGATCGTTTCGGCGTTGAAAATGTAAATGGTTTCGTTACTGTCTGGAATCATGAGAATACCTTTTTCTATAGAAAAAATGGAGCATCTGCTAATGGAGGTAGCTTTGATGCTATTAACTGGGATTTTGGAAATATCAATGAGCTATCGGGGGAAGGAAGTTGTAACAGTGGAGACGCATTTAGTAATTTAGTTCCTTTTGGTACTTATTTAACCACAACAACTGCTGAAGTACAGATCATACATAATTCAGCTGATCCTAACCTGGAATTTGTGGATGTTTATGTTGATGATGTCAAAATTTTAGATGACATTGAATTTAGAACTGCAACTGATTTTACGTCTATAAATGCTGATACACCCATTGATATTGAAGTAGCACCGCAGAATAGCAACAGTAGTACAGACAGTTTTTATACATTTACAACAACGCTTGATCAAGATCAGAAATATGTATTGGTAGCTAACGGAGTTCAAGATCCTGCAAATTTTGATGAAACCATCAATGATCCTATAGCTTTTGAGCTTAGTGTTCTATCAGGTGCAAGAGAAGAAGCTCAAGCTATATCTGGTAATACGGATATACTTATACATCATGGATCTACCGATGCGCAGGCGCTTGATTTTGTCGAGACAACAATTCCCGCTGGAACCATAGCGGATAACCTTTCCTATACTGAATTTTCGAATTATGTTCAAATTGCTACAAATGACTATAGACTTGAAGTGAAAAGTCAGGATGGTGTTAGTCTGATCAACACCTACGACGCTCCTTTAGCAAATTTGGGTTTGCAAAATAATGCCATAACCATTTTAGCAAGTGGGTTTTTAGATCCTTCATCTAATCAATCCGGCGACGCCTTTGGCCTTTGGCTAGCAAAACCAGATGGTGGAGATCTTATAGAACTACCTTTTATATCGAGCTGTACTGCAGAACAAGCCCCCTATTTAGAAAGCTTTGAAAGCGCTGAATGGCAAACTGGTTTTGGTTTATCAAATGTTAATGATCAAATTGATAACTGCTGGGAAAGATTCCCTGAGAATGATGGAAATAATTACACCTGGTCAGTTAACGATAACGAAACCGGTTCAACTGGCACAGGTCCTAATGAAGGATTTGATAACGGTAAATACATATATACAGAAGCTTCTTCTGGGGATCAAGGAGATGAAGCAGTATTTAGATCTCCGGTCGTTGACCTTAGCAGTTTAAATATTCCGGCCCTTCAATTTCAATATTTTATGTTTGGTGATGATGTAAATCAACTCATCGTTGAAGCAAAATCTGTTGATGAAAATTCCTGGACTCAATTATTTGGTGTTAATGGTCAGCAACAACAAAGTGCTAGTGATGATTGGATAGAAGAAGAAATTGACTTATCAAGTATTTCGGGTTCTATTATTGAAGTGCGGTTTATTGCTACAAGAGGTGGAGGTTTTCAAAGTGATATAGCCATTGATGCCTTAAATTTTAAAGAATTAACCCTATGTGATAAACCTGAAAATCTCTCATCTAACAACATTGGTGATAACTCGGTTGACTTAAGCTGGGATGATGTTCCTCAAGCAACTGATGGTTATAATTGGTTTATCTATAATTCCGGGGATGACCCAGCTTCATCCACACCTGTCACCAATGGCTCCACAAACGCTGGTGTAACCAATGTTACAGTTACCGGTCTTTCAGCATCTACGACCTATGACGCTTATGTTGAAGCTGATTGTGCGTCTGATGGATTAAGTGACTTGTCTAATGTAGAAACTTTTACAACTAATGCCTGTCCTGTATCGGATCAATGTGATTACACGTTCACATTGACCTCAAC
>CAJXLO010000083.1 GCA_913056525.1 uncultured Psychroflexus sp. | reverse complement strand
TACTTTATTGTCAGATGACGGACCAACACCGGTTCCGGCTGAAAAATCTGAATTTGCTGTATAATTCGTACCATTTACAGGGTCAAAATCTACAGGGTTAGATTCTCTAAGTACTACGATTCGATCTGAACCATTGCCATTAGTCCAGCTAATGTCCATACTGTTTGCCTCTACAGAAGCAAAATTTAAACCAGATGAGTTATTAGTAGGAGGTAATTCATATGGCGAAGTCATTTCTAAACTATTAAAATACATATTTCTTGCACCACCGCCATCTCCATTTGTGCCGGCACTAACATTATAGAATCTTACATTTTCTATAGTTCCAGAGGAAACACCACTAATAGTTCCTGTTTGTGTTCCGCTTGAACCTCCTGAACGTACTACTTCCCAGGATACATTACTGGCATTTTGGGTAAATGTGAAAGTAAAAACAGTATTGGCATCATAAGTGTTTGAAAATAGATCAGTTCCTTCTAATTCATATTCATTATTACCAACATTGAAATTTATTACAGTGTTGTCATTTGAGTCGCGAAGGTCAAAACCTTTCGCTCCGTCTCTAAAGTTAACTCCAACACTTAGTACCAGGGTGTCTCCATCTTCAAGAGTTTTGATAAATGGTCTTGTAGCACCTGAAGTTGCATTATTTCCAGAATTGGCGAATAGTCCAAATGACTTACTATTTGTATCTAATGCAGATGAAAAGCTACCAATAAAACTACCTGCAGATCCACCATTTGGCGTTGATGTGTCAAAAATCCAAGAATCAAATCCAGTTCCTTGGTTGTTAGAATTATTCCATGCAGGTGAATTATAATTATCTGCATCATCTTCTGCTATGGTGATGTTCTGCCCAAAACAAAAGCTGGTTATCAAAAAAACAAAAACAGATATGAATAGTTTATATACCATAATTTATTGGTTTGTTATCCGATTAATAAAAATTAACCTTAACCAAATATAATAATATTTAATAGTATCTTAACTTAGATTAGTGCTCTATTAAACCTATAGAAAAACGAAATCGTTTTTTGTTGATAAGTAATATTCTAGAAAGGTTCTAAAAAAAAGGTTTAAGAGAAAAGTAAAGGCAAGGGAATAAGAAAATAAAACCTCTCTCTGCGAAGTTGAAAACCTGGCAAAGGACTCTAGACGTAATTCAAAATCCAAAACTCAAAATCCCAAATTATTATTACCCTTCTACAAGCTCAGGGCGACCTCTTTAACCTTAATCCGCTAATGCTTCCGCGCCGGCGACGATCTCAAGGATCTCATTCGTAATAGACGCCTGACGTGCTTTGTTGTATTCTAAATTGAGGTCTTCGCTGAGTTCGGTGGCGTTTTCGGTGGCTTTGTGCATGGCCGTCATTCGCGCGCCGTGTTCTGAGGCAAAGGAATCCCGTAAAGCTTTGAACAATTGTATTTTCAGTGACTTAGGCATTAGGTCTTCTAATATTTCCTTCTTATCCGGCTCAAAGATGTAATCTTGATTAGCTACCGCTGATTTATCGGCTTCAGGTGGAACGATAGGTAAGAACTGTTCTTCCTGGATGATCTGCGTAGCAGCATTCTTAAACTGATTGTAAACCAGTACGATCCTGTCGTATTCATCGTGGGTAAACTTTTCCATCAGGTCTTCTGCGATCACCGCCGTATGTTCAAAGTCCAGGTTATCATAGATCTCATTTTCGTTAAAAACCAGATCGAATTGTTTTTTTAGCACATCGGATGCTTTTTTACCGATACAAGCAACATGGAAATTATCCTGATCGTTAGAATGTTCATACATCTTATTTACCTTCTTAACGATATTGGCATTAAAAGCACCAGCCAAACCGCGGTTTGAAGATAAAGCGATGACCAGTGTTCGGTTACCATCTCTCTCTTTTGCCAGTTCACTGCCTATTTCACCTTCCATCGTAGCACTTAGGTTCTGGATGATCTCCGTTAACTTCTCGGCATACGGACGCATATTCTCAATAGCTTCCTGTGCCTTGCTTAATTTTGCAGCCGATACCATTTTCATGGCACTGGTGATCTGCTTGGTGGATTTTACCGAAGTTATTCTACTACGAAGTGCTTTTAAATTGGCCATGTTCTATGCTTGTTTAAGACTTGGCATATTTTGATGCTACATCTTCTGCTACATTTCCTAACAGATCAGTAGCTTCATCGTTTATCTTTCCGGATTTAAGGACGTCCAGCGTATCTCTATGCTTAGCCTCCAGAATGTTCAGGTATTCCTCTTCAAACGCTTTCACTTTATCTTCAGGAACGTCCTTCAAGAGGTTTTTAGTTCCCGCATAAATGATGGCGATCTGTTTTTCTACTGGATAAGGCTGGGATTCGCCTTGTTTGAGGATTTCCACGTTACGTTTTCCTTTCTCAATAGTGTTCATCGTCGCTTTATCAAGGTCGGAACCGAACTTGGCAAAAGCCTCTAGTTCACGATACTGTGCCTGATCTAACTTCAGCGTTCCGGCAACTTTCTTCATCGACTTCACCTGTGCGGAACCACCAACACGCGATACGGATATACCTACATCAATTGCCGGACGAACACCAGAGTTGAATAAGTCTGATGTTAAGAAAATTTGACCGTCTGTAATCGAAATAACGTTCGTAGGAATATAAGCGGAAACATCTCCGGCTTGTGTTTCAATGATCGGCAGGGCGGTCAATGATCCGCCACCTTTTACTTTGTCTTTTAATGGTTCCGGTAAGTCGTTCATTTGTTGTGCAATCGTATCGTCGTTGATGATCTTCGCGGAACGTTCCAAAAGACGCGAGTGCAAATAAAAGACATCACCCGGGAAAGCTTCACGTCCCGGCGGACGACGAAGTAACAGAGATACCTCACGATAAGCGACTGCTTGTTTGGACAGGTCATCGTAAATGATCAATGCTGGTCTTCCGGTATCGCGGAAATATTCCCCGATGGCCGCACCGGCTAATGGCGCATAAACCTGCATTGGTGCCGGATCCGAAGCATTGGCTGCGACGATCGTGGTATAGTCCAGCGCACCTTTCTCGTCTAAAAGATTGGCAATTCCGGCTACGGTTGATGCTTTTTGGCCTACGGCGACATAGATACAATAGACCGGTTCACCACGGTCGTAGAATTCTTTTTGGTTTAGTATCGTGTCGATACAAACGGTCGTTTTACCAGTTTGACGGTCACCGATAACAAGCTCACGCTGACCTCGACCTACAGGAACCATCGCGTCTATCGACTTGATACCAGTTTGAAGTGGTTCGGACACAGGTTCCCGATAAATAACGCCAGGCGCTTTACGTTCGATGGGCATTTGGTAAGTTTCGCCTTCTATAGCACCTTTCCCGTCGATAGGCTGGCCTAGAGTGTTGACCACTCGACCGGTGATGCCGTCGCCTACCTGAATAGAGGAAATCTTTTTTGTTCGTTTGATCGTATCTCCTTCACGAATAGCGATGGATGAAGCTAATAGAACAATACCTACATTATCTTCTTCCAGGTTTAGGACCATTCCCTGATCGCCGCTTTCAAACTCAACAAGTTCGCCGAGCTCCGCGTTAGAAAGTCCGTAGGCATTCACGATACCGTCACCTACACTTAGGACGGTCCCTACTTCCTCAAGTGAAGTTTCCGTGTCAATGGATGACAATTGTTTTTTGAGTATTGATGAAACTTCTGATGGATTTATTTCTGCCATAGCTGATCTATTGCGATGTTAATTTTGTGTTGTTAATTCTTGTCTTAGTTTTTTGAACTTTCCCGATACACTTGCATCGAATTGTTTATCATTGATCTTCAAGAGGAAACCTCCTATGAGCGAAGCATCTATTTCCTGTTTTAACTCTGCCTCACTGCCGGTAAGCTCCTTTATCTTCTTCCTGATTTCCTTGATAGTTGCCTCATCAAGTTTATTTGCGCTGAAGACCGTTGCCCGCTGAATATTATGTGCTGTTTCGTACAGCTCTACAAAAGCATCGGCGACCTGGTCTAACTGATGTATCCTATTTTTTTGTGCTAATAAGTGAAGTAGCTTGATCGTTAGCTCATTGGCACTTTTAAAGACCTCGACGGCTATTTCAGCTTTTTTGCTTAGGTGAATAACCGGATTCTTTAGTACGTTCCTAAGGGAAGATGATGAAGCAAAAGTATCGCGCAGCATCTCCATATCATCAAACGTATCGTCCAGCGTTTTCTGCTCCTGTGCTAAGCTGTAAATTGCCTTGGCGTATCTATAAGCTGCTTTCTTGGCCATAGGGATCAGTTAAAGTTGGCTTCTTCCAGATAATTATCTACTAATTTCTGGTTCGACTTCTTATCTTTAAGTTGTTCTTTTACTACTTTTTCTGCGATCTGTAAGGAGAGCTCGGCCACATCCTGACGTATTTCTTTCTTGGCGGAACGTTTTTCGTTCTCTATGGATTCTTTAGCCTTAGCGATGATATTATCTGCCTTCTCTTTGGCTTCATCTGAAGCTTCCTCGATCATTTTTTTCTTTACATCTTGTGCTTCCTTGAGCATTGCATCGCGTTCAGCACGTGCTTCCTGCATCATCTGTTCGTTATTAGCTTGCAATGACTGCATTTCCTTTCGGGCATTTTCCGCGGATTCAAGTGCTTCTTGTATTCCTTGTTCTCTTTTGTTCAGGGAATCAAGAATTGGTTTCCAGGCGAACTTCCTCAAAAGGAATATAAGAACGATAAGCACGAAGGCTTGCCAGAAGAACAATCCGTAAGAAAAATCATTAATAAGTTCCATAGTTCAAATTTTTTTAAAAAAAGCCTTGCAGCCAATCGCTGATCAAGGCTTTTTGTTTTTGTTTACACAGCAAATAATGCTGCAAATGCAAGA
>CAJXLO010000082.1 GCA_913056525.1 uncultured Psychroflexus sp. | reverse complement strand
ATGCCAAGACCGGATGTGCCAACAGTGTCATCGATTCCATCATTATTTGTATCCGTAAAGTTATCGATCACACCATCACCATTTTCATCTACACCATCGGCTTCTACAACGTCTGGGATACCGTCGTTGTCGCTATCAGTATCTAGGTTATTTGGAATTCCGTCATTATCATTATCACATGTCGTTTGAACTACACTTAAACCATCTATAACTACATATTGAATATCATTACCGCCATCAGTTCCTCTATCTGCAGCAAATAATAAATCAAATGTACCCGTAGTTGTTGCTGTATGTGTAATGGACGTAAGATTCCATGTTTGATTACCTTCGCCTTCAAATGCCATATCAGGGCTGAAATAATCAGTTCCTTCAATGTTAACTCTCCAACGAGCTTGCTCACCAATTGTTGTAATAGAAGACGGAGCACCATTACCTACCTCAACTCCAGCATGTGCTTGATAAAATGAAATTTCATAGGTTTCTCCAGCTTCCATTTCAATTGAAGTTTTAAATGCCTCTTCAGTGGAAGAACTTTCCCATGCACCGGCATAAACTTGGCCTCCTGCTGGCGAGCAAGGCGTGTTGAGATTAAACCTTGTAAAGCCACCACCCGCAAAGGTTGTATTTATAGTTTGACATAACCATGTGTCTGGAGATCCACCTACTTCTACAAATTGCGGATTTGTAGTTCCATCGTCATCTAAGTTTGAATTGGGTTCATCATTGGCAGGTGCAAGGTTACCAGTCTGGTTTGTAAACCTTTCAAATGACCCATCGCCATCTATTTTTACATTACAAGATTCATCAGTATCTAAAATACCATCGTTATCGTTATCAAGGTCGTCTGAATCAGCTATTCCATCATTATCGTTATCATCAAATTCTAAAGCAAAATCTGATGTGATATTTGCGTTTGAGATCGTAAAGGAACTGATTCCATCATTGCTTGTTGTTCCATCAGGATCTTCACCATTAAAATTTACATTGTTAGGAACAACTGGAGTAGTAGAGCCTGTTGAGGTCGTATGTAATACGGTTGAGTAATCAGAAGGAAATCGATCTTCGAATGTGTAGTTACCATTAGAACCAACAGGGACTGTTGCTATGATCTCATCCACTTCATTGACCAAACTTATATACATTTGGGTGCCATTGAACACACCCTGACCCGTACCAGAAGCTAAAGTGCCGTTTTTCACCGTTCCGTTTACATCATAAGTAGAGACATCATTTCCTACACCACATATTAATGTATCCACCAGATTACAATCTTGAGTTGGTGTATTACTAAAATAACCAAAACCGCTTGTTCCATTTCCTGCGCAATAATCATCTAAAGAAGTTGTTCCTGACATCTGCTGCACTTTTATCTCACCAGTTGTTCCGGCAGCTGTAATATTACCGTTCATCGAGGCTTGTTCAAAAAGGATGATCCCTGATGATGCAATAGAACGCATCACGGTTCCATTAACGTCAAATGTAGTTCCCTGACCTTTAACTGTTATATTACCAGATGACAGACCATTACCATTCTGATCTATCCCTACTAACATGTAAGAACCATCAATATCAAGGCTAACATTATTATTTCCCTGAAATATCATATCGTTAGCAGCCTGTAGGCAAGAGTTCAATATGCTATGGTTGCTACCTCTGGTAAAGTTATAATTATTACCAACGTAAACTAAAGCGTTGTTCCAATCTACTTCACCATCAAAAACTTCCATATTTAGATCTACAAAAATACCTGCATTCTCTATAATAAATTGTGATGTGCTACCCTGATCAAGTCTAAAAGACCCATTGTTCAAATTGAGCTGACCTCCTTGGGTGATAGAAAGAATAGCATTATTTTGTAATACTACTGAACCGCTAACAAGTGTTACTTCGTGTTCGTTTTGTATCTCAACTACCTGATTTGGTCCTAATGTAAAAGGAGGTGCACCAGTCGCTCCCCCTGAAGTTGTCCATATTGTATTATCAGTCCAACTACCAGTTTGATTTGATGTCCAGGTTTGTTGAGCTTTCGCGCTGTTAGTAAAAATAAAACAAGCACATAACGATAGTATCAAGTAATAGAAATGATTCATTAGTTAGTTTTTTGCAAATGTATTTTGGCCTGGGTGAAAACAAACTTAAATTCTGTTTCTATATATTATTTTTTGTGTGTTTATATAACTGATTATCAAAATATTGATCAGAAAAATACGCCATATCCTAAAATAAAGTTCTAATTTTGTAATCAACCAGTACTAACCTGATCTTGAGTTCTATGAGCATAAGTAAGTTTTATTGCCTCCTATTTCTAACATATCTTGCTCTTTTTAACACGGTTAATTCTTTAAGCCAGAGCCTGGATGATCATAGAAGTGCTCATGCTATTTATGGATACGCCGATGATAACTTTAGGTTTGATAGTATCAAGATGCATAAAAGCATTGATACGTTACGGTCCATGCCAGGTGATGTTAGGATCTATCCTGAACTGCTACAAGCAAGATATTATTCTAATAATGGTAACAAAGATAAGGCCTTACAGCTTTTAGATTCCCTGATACAAGAACACCAGTTCGAAAATGATACGCTTCGGCCGTACTGCCGCCTCATCAAATCGCAAATCCTAATGTTCAGGGATACCCAAAGATCGTTAGAAATAGCCCTGGCATTAGAAAATAAGTTATCTCAAATAAATGTTTCTTCTCTATTCCAGGGAGATGTTCACTACACGGCAGGTAATGGTTTTAGCTTGAGTCAAAATTACAGTGAGGGAATAGATTATTATGAAAAAGCGGAAGAATATTATAAAGAAAGCGGGAATGATTTTGACCTATCAGTTGTTTATAACAATTTAGGTAATTCTTTTCGAAGAATTGATGAAAAGGATGCCGAAGTATTGGACTATTATGAAAAAGCTATTCAGTTCCTCGATGAAGACGAGCATCAACACCGAATCAACATCATAAGACAAAATCTGAATATCGTAAAACTGTCTTTAGGAAAAAAAGTAAGCTTAGGTGATATAGACCAGATCGAAAAATATTTTAAAAAGTCAGGGGACCAGCGACGGCTGGCAAATACTTACAAACTAAAAGCCCTTTATTATAAAAAGAGAGATGAAGCTAGAGCGAGTTCTTATTACGAGAAAGCTTTAGAAACCATATCAAGTCAAAACAACATTTCTAAGGTGGATATCATGATCGATCATATCCAGTTCCTTTGTAATACGGATCAGGTAAAGCAAGCTGAAAAGCAACTGAAGCTATTAGATGACCTAATAGAAGAATACCCTCATGGAACCATAAGGTATCATTTAGCCGATTATTATGAACAAAAAGCAAAGATAGACTCCGCCAGCGGTGATACTGAAAGGGCACTTCTCTATTATCAAAAGTCCTTCAAATATGCTGATTCTATCAAAGATGAAAATTATGACGATCTGGTAGCTTCCAATAAGATCAAATATGAAACGAAGCAAAAAGAGCTACAGCTCAAAAAACAAAAAAATCAAATATTAGGACTTCAAGTAGAACAGGAAAGACAAAAACAATTACTGACCATTTTTATATCACTGGCCGTACTCTTAAGCTTAATAGCTGCGATAATTTACTACTTTAACAGAAAGATCAACAGAAAAAAAGCGGAACTTGAACATAGTTTACAGCGAAATGAATTGCTCTTTAATGAACTTCAGCATAGAACTAAAAATAATTTTGAAATACTTTCCGGTTTGATCGATTTTGAATTCAGGAATGCGAAGGACAAAAACACACTAAAAAACGCCATAGAGAACAAGATAATAAACATTGCCCGAATTCACGACCAATTTCATAGTGCGGGTAGATTAGAGAAAATACAAGCGGACCTGTTTCTGGAAAATTTAGCGCATCAGATAGCTGATTCGCATACGCAACAGAAAAGGCAAAGCATCAAATTCAAAATAAAGGGATTTGATAAGTTGATAACAAACAGGCTGGCCATAGACCTTGGATTGTTCACTAATGAATTCATCATAAATGCGATAAAACATAGTTTTGATGAAGAAAGGGATTATCAGATCGATATTGAGGCCACTCATCAGGATAATGCGTTCAAAAGAATTATTTTTTCGCATAACGGAACAAAGCCAAAAAACGGTAATTTAGATATCAGGCTACTAGAACTTATTGCAATGCAATCCAATTGTTCAATGCACATAGAACTCGCTAAAGAAAAATTTTATATATACCTTAATTTCAATCAATAAAGCAATGGAAACAGGACATATTTTGATCGTTGAAGATGATGCGATCACCGCCAGTAGAATCAGGAACATCTTGTTTGATAATGATCATCAGCAAACCCTGTATGCAAGAAACCACGATGATGCCCTCTATTTCATCAAAAACAAAAAAATAAGTTTTGCCTTCATAGATATCCATTTAAGCAGCGAAAGATCAGGTATTGATGTAGCTTATAAATGTTTGGAAGTAGCTCAATTTCCCTACGTGTTCTTAACGGGTTTAGCTGATAATGAAACGATCAATATGGCAAAACTTACCAGACCCTACGGATATCTAACCAAGCCTGTTGAAGAACAGAACCTGATCTCCACTTTAGAAGTAGCTTTATATAATTTTGAACATCGTAGAATTGATATAGACCGATATCCTTCCATCAATGCAAATGCTCAACCCAAACAACTGAAAGATGCGCTGGACTATGTGCATAAGAATGCACACAAGAACATTAAGACCACGGACGTGGCTAAACACGTGAACTGGTCGCGATCCCATCTAAGCAAAACGTTCAATGAAGAATTGAACTACAGTTTAAAGGATTATATTATCAAAACCAAAGTTGAACTGGTTTGTCATTCCCTGAACAGAAAAAAGGTAAAACTAAAGTTCGTTGCTGAGGAGTTTGGTTTTGACAGCTATGTAACTTTCGTGAACGCCTTTAAAAAGGTAAAAGGCCTCACACCTACACAATATATTGCCAATAAAGAAAAGTTCACTTATGAGGAATAAAACTACTATAGATTGCTTCTATCAAGAAAATAACTCTTCGTCAGAGATAGAAGTTAAGTTGTAGCGCCTCCATACTATTCAGAAAATTCGACAAGCAGTATGGTTTTTCAACTTTTTTTAAAAGTAATAAATTTATTCATTGTTGTCCGATTTAAAATCATTGTTGTCCGATTTAAAATTCATAAAACCCATGCTTTGTACTCATAATGAACGATTTGAGATCTTAATTTTA
>CAJXLO010000081.1 GCA_913056525.1 uncultured Psychroflexus sp. | reverse complement strand
GTAAAAGCCCTCAAAGCAGCGGAACTGGCTGGTATGTTCAACGAACCGGGAGATTACACGGTATTCGCTCCTACTAACGAGGCCTTTCAAGGATTACCGGAAGGAACGCTTAAAAAGCTATTAAAACCAGAAAACAAAGAGACTTTACAAAACGTACTTAAATATCATGTAGTGGCAAGCGAGATCATGTCAGAAGACCTTGTAGATAAGATCAAAAGCAATGATGGCTCTCTTTCATTTAAAACGGTAGCTGGTGCTGAAATGACCGCTATGCTTAAAGACGGAAAGGTAATGCTAAAAGATGGTACCGGCAATATGGCCGAGGTCGTAAAAGCTGATGTGGACGCCTCAAACGGTGTTGTTCACGTAATCAACGCAGTTGTGATGGCAGAATAATCAAGTTTGGCCAAAATATTTAAAGTCCGATCATTCATTTGGTCGGACTTTTTTATATCAGCCGGATTCAAGTCATTTAAAACATTAGCAATATCTAAAAGAATTAAGCTGATCTAACATAAACTTGCTGTTAGATAAAAGAGCTTGTATTTTTGAAAAAAAATCGAATGGCGCAGATAAGGATCACGAAACAGTTCACATTTGAGACGGCGCATGCGCTTTACGGATATGATGGTAAATGCAAGCATGTCCATGGGCACAGCTATACGCTGGATGTTTGTGTAATCGGTGAGCCGATAGCAGATCAAGACCATGTCAAGTACGGTATGCTTATCGACTTTGGTGATCTGAAGAAGATCGTCAAAAAGGAAGTAGTAGATCCGATGGACCACGCCATTATTCTTAATAAAGACACACCGCATAAGGAATTGGGAGAAAATCTTAAAAGTTCGGGTCATGATGTGATCTTTGTAGATTACCAACCTACCACGGAGATGATGATCGAGGATTTTGCTCATCGTATCAAAAATGCGCTTCCGCAGAATGTCAGGCTACATTCCCTAAAACTTCGTGAGACCGCTACCGGATTTGCAGAATGGTTTGCCGCTGATCAGGCATAAGCTATCATTGATACTGGTTGGTGAACATGTCTTTTTATTATCCCCAAATCAACAATTTATGTGTGTACACCACAGAGGCACGATGTGAACAGATACTCCGTAATTCCGTGGCAAAGTTTTCTTCTTAGATGATGTTTTTCATTATTGAATGAATGATCAATCGCAAAGTTGCAATTTTCGCAGAGGAATACAAATACCCAACTATTAAGGAAAATCGGTTTTTAGATACCGTCATTCGTCTCGTACTGGGTTTCTGCGGTTCTTCCGTCATAGCCTATTTCCGTGAGGTAACGGGAAAAGATATCGGAATAGCCGTGGGTACAGATCACTTTTTCACAACGGCTTTCGCGGATCGCATATAACAGTCCGTCCCAGTCGCAATGATCGCTGAGCACGAATCCCTGATCGATGGCGCGTCGTCTTCTGGTTCCCCGAAAGGTCATCCAGCCACTGGCCGATGCGGTAACGTATGGCACCATTTTCCGGGTCCAGGTCGTGCCGTGCGCACTTGGCGGTGCAATGACCATATTGCCTTTGATATCGTTCTTTTTCGTGTCTCTCGTAATCCTTGTGGTCTCGGGCAGATCGATCATCGGTCGTAGTACTTCCGTGAGATTTTCTATTGCACCATGTGTATAAATATCACCATTGCTGGTATCAAGATGCTTCATCACGCGTTGCGCTTTGCCTAAAGCATAAGCAAAAAGAACGGATGTCCGCCCATCTTCCCTGTTTTTCTTCCACCATTCATTGATCTCCTGCATGACCTGATCCTGAGGTTTCCATTTGAAGGCCGGTAAACCAAAGGTGCATTCTGTTATAAAGGTATGACATTCCACTGGTTCGTAGGCACTTGAAACGCCATCAGCCTCCGTTTTGTAATCGCCAGAGAACACCCAAACCTCGCCCTGGTGTTCCACGCGGATCATCGCGCTACCAATGACATGACCGGCCGGATGAAGGCTGAACTTGACACCGTTAACTGAGAAGGATTCACCATATTCTACACCGGACACATGGATATCGCCCAGGCGATGTTTAGCGATAGGAATAGTATCATGATGCATGATGTAATGCTTGTTGCCCCAGCGGGAATGATCGGCATGGCCGTGGGAGATGATCGCTTTATCCACAGGCTTCCATGGATCCAGGTAAACATCGGCTTTTGCGCAATAGATACCTTTGTCATTAAAGACCAGTAAAGGTTGATCCATGTTCTTTTTTTAGCAAAATAATCGGATGGAAAAGAAAATACAGGGCTTTTAATCTTAGCTTAACGCTTGTAGCCTAATTTTTCGCGTAATCTTCCCAGCACATTATCGGCCACTAGTTTCGCTTTCTCAGCTCCTATTTCCAGTGCATCATCTATCTTCTGACGGTCGTTCATCAGTTTTTGATACTGTTCTCGCACTGGATCGAACCTGGATTTGATCAATTCGAACAAGGCTTGCTTCGCGTGACCGTAGCCAAAGTTACCGGCTTCATATTTTTGCCTGAGTTCTTGTGTCTCTTCGGGACTGGCGATGATCTCATAGAGCTTGAACACATTACAAGTATCCGGATCCTTGGGCGCTTCCAGTGGCGTACTATCCGTTTCGATCTGCATGATGGACTTGCGCAATTTTTTATCAGTCTGGAAGATATCAATGGTATTGCCTTTTGATTTGCTCATCTTTTCACCATCCTTTCCGGGAACGAAGACCATATTGTCTTGAATTTTTTCTTTGGGAAGCACGAAAATATCACCTAATTGATGGTTTATCCTTTGAGCCACATCGCGCGTGATCTCCAAATGCTGTAACTGGTCTTTTCCTACCGGAACGATCTCAGCATCATAGCACAGGATATCAGCAGCCATGAGCATCGGATAGGTGAAGAGTCCGGCATTTACATCTTCCAGTCGGTCGGACTTGTCCTTAAAGGAATGCGCCAGCGTCAACCGCTGATACGGGAAATAACAACTTAAATACCAGGCGAGCTCCGTGACCTGCGGCACATCGCTCTGGCGGTAAAAAACAGTTTTTTCAATGTCTAAACCAAAAGCTAACCAGGCGGCTGCTGTCGCGTAGGTATTCTCACGAAGCTTTTCTGCATCTTTGATCTGAGTAAGCGAATGCAAGTCCGCGATGAATAAAAAGGATTCGTTTGCCGGATCATTGGCCATGTTGACGGCCGGTTGGATCGCGCCTAAAATATTGCCCAAATGAGGTACGCCTGTGCTTTGAACGCCGGTTAGTATTCTCGCCATGTCAAGTATTTTTTGCCAAATATACTTGTTTTCAAAATCTGATATGAATGAATTTGTAAATTTGACCCGTTAATAAGGAATATGATGAGCTTTATTTGGCGCATATGGTTTTATTTTCTGGTTCTGGTAGCTACGCTGGTATTATTGCCCTTTTTGTTTATTACCACCTTGCGAGAACAGTTCTATCCTTATTTCTTTAAGGTCGCCAAGGCCTGGTCTGCCATCATTCTCTATGGTATGGGTTTTTATCCTCATTTTAAGAACAGAGAGAACTTTTATAAAGCGGAAAAGTTCATTCTGATGGCGAACCATAGCAGCATGATCGATATCATGATGATGTTCTTGCTGGCCAAACAACCTTTTGTGTTCGTAGGCAAGAAAGAGTTAGCTAAAATGCCTTTGTTCGGTTATTTTTATAAGCGCAGCTGTATCCTGGTAGACCGCGGTGATCTAAAGAGCCGACAAAAGGCCTTTCAGCAGACCGATGAACGGCTGGCACAAGGCGTGAACGTTTGTATCTTTCCCGAGGGAAAAGTGCCGGACGATCCGGACATCACCCTTGACCGTTTTAAGGATGGACCTTTTAAATTGGCCATCAACCATAGCCTGGCGATCATGCCAATAAGTTTTCCCGACAATAAGAAGCGATTTCCCTACAAGCTAACCGGCGGCCAACCCGGAAGATTGCGTGCTTTTGTCCACGAACCGATTACGGCCAAAGGCATGGAGCTGAACCTAAAGAACAAACGATCCCTTAGTCAACAAACGCGGGAAGCGATACTTTCCAGATTATGACAATAAAATGCAGTATATCATACCTGTGACGCTGAAAGCGTTACCTGTGACGCTGAAAGCGTTACCTGTGACGCCGAAGGCTTCATTTAGATTTTGTTCCCTCCGAGCTTCGAGTGATTCCGCGTAGTGGAATTGTATCGAGAAGCGAGTGATTCTGCGAAGAGAGTTGTGGTGAGAGGTCAGCTTCCCTATACCGCGTTGATCGATCTTAATTGAAGTTTTTTCCATAGGATTCTTTTTTGCCGGGCTTATCAAAATGATGGGCTTTTATGTCCATCAGATCATTTGCTAATTTAAGGACAAACCCATAGAACAAGCCACCTTGCAAAGGGATGGTGCAACACCGCCTTCATGCTCAGCCTGTCACGTCTTTAGCGTGATTCCGACCGCACGAAGGCTTAGTTGTTGGCAATAGTTTTATTTCAGCTATTTTGATTTGTAAAAAGGATTAATTACAAAAGTGAACTCACCAGGTTTTGTATTTAATTCTTCGCTATCTAATCCGCTATCCCAACCTTTAAGATTGAATTCCGTCACGAGAATTTGTCTGTACTTCTCATAAAGAGTAAAATAACTCTCGAAATCGTCTTCTTTTATAGATGGTTGTTTTAGTTGTTGATGCTCATTTAGACCTATTGGATATCTTGCATTAGCAACACATAATTTGTATAGATATTCCTGAAATAACTTTCCTTTTTCGTCTATGACAATTTTAATTGATTCTGTAAGTCGATTTAGTTCGTGAGTCTTTAGCTCTTTACTCAGTTTTCCTTTATTAACTAGGTTTGGATCTCGAAGTATTCTTATTCCTTTAAGCAAGTTTTCCAAGGAATAAGTCATTAATAGAAAAATTGATCTTGAGGCAAAAGGTCTTTTTATATTTTCCTTTTCATCGGGATGATAGTTTTCATAGAAATGGCATTTCTCTGAAATTAAATGTAGTTCAATAATAGTTTCATTTAGCTCAAGAGATGTTTGTAACCAGTGCTCAGGACTTGAATAGAATACGAATTTTTCTTTATTGTTCAATTTTTTTCAAATTATTGCCAACGGCTCAGTATAAGCGCAGTAGCGGAGCAGAAAAGCGTAACTTTTCAGTTTAGCAACTGCCTTAGCCAAAACCTTATTTTATTTACTAATTTACAAAAAAGGAAATCAGAATAAGATTTTGGCGGTGTAAAAATCACAGACTTTTGGTTTAAGCACTTTTTCCGCTATTGCGGTTATACATTGTTAGGGTGCGTATTTCCCATTTTCCGTACCTTATGATGAAACATTTACATCCTTAAACTGATT
>CAJXLO010000080.1 GCA_913056525.1 uncultured Psychroflexus sp. | reverse complement strand
GAAGATAAGGACTTCTTTTTTGATGCTGGAAAGGCAAATTTGAATAAATTTGATAAATTGATCGATGAGATCGAACCCAATAATCTACGGATGCCAGTGCTGTTAAAAAAATATGTTAAACAAAATGCAAAGGTCATCGCCTTCAATGTAGATCCTTTGTTCAATAATGCGGTAGATGGTCTGATGTACATCAAGATCAAAGACCTACCGGCCAGCACGGTAAATCCGGTATTAGAAGAACTACAGAATGAACTCGAAAATAAATAGATAATGGCTTCCCTATTCACTAAGATCATCAACAGAGAGATACCGGCACATATCGTTGCTGAAGATGAAGACTTCATAGCTTTCCTGGACATCAACCCTAATGCTAAAGGACATACTTTATGTGTCCCGAAGAAAGAAGTAGATAAACTTTTTGATCTTGATGATGAGACTTATCAGGGATTAATGCTGTTCGCTAAGCAAGTAGGCTTAGGTATCAGACGGAGCATTCCTTGTAAACGCGTTGGCATGAGCGTTGTAGGTCTGGAAGTACCACATGTCCACGTACATTTGATCCCATTGAATAAAATGAGCGAAGTGACTTTTCAGGAAAAAGTAAAAATGAATGATAATGAACTGGAAGAAGTAGCCACAAAGATCGCTGAAGCCCTGGATTAAATGGAAAAGCAACGCGAAGAATACATCTCCATAAAGAACTGGTCAGAAGAGGACAGACCAAGAGAAAAGCTCTTGCAAAAAGGGAAAAAGGCCCTGAGCAAAGCAGAGCTCATCGCCATATTGTTAGGTTCAGGTTCCAAGAGTGAGAGTGCTGTGGACTTAAGCAAGAGAGTGTTACATCAACAAGATGGTAGGCTGAAGAAAATGGCCAGGATGAGCGTTCAGGAGCTGGTACATTACAAAGGAATAGGCAAGGCCAAGGCGGTAAGTATCACCGCCGGCCTGGAATTGGCCAACCGTATGATGGAAGAAGAAGGAATGGAACTGGACAAGGTCAATTCCTCTGAATCGGTCTATATCATCATGCGACCTATTCTGGGCGATCTACCCCACGAAGAGTTCTACCTGATCTACCTCAACAATTCTAACAAAGTAACCTATAAATATCCATTGAGCCGTGGCGGTATGACCGGAACGGTCGTAGATATCAGGATCGCATTAAAAAAAGCACTTGAACATAATGCTGTTTCCCTGATCATGGTGCATAATCATCCATCCGGTAAGGTCAACCCCAGTCATGCGGACAAACAGCTCACCCAAAAGCTCAAACAAGCAGCAGAACTATTAGACCTGAAAGTATTAGACCATGTCATCGTAACAGAAAATACTTACTTTAGTTTCGCAGATGAAGGATTGATCTGATGGAAATACTGGTTTACATCCCCAAGGAAACCTCGCGTATCAACTTTGTGTTCAAGCACATATGCAAAAGGGTGCTGCGTCTTGATGTAAAGTTTACCACTAAAGTAGAACCTTTCATCGCTTTTAAAGGAATAAAGTTCTCTTATGCCAAAAAGCAACTGGGCAAAGAAGTTTTTGTAGAACAGAACGGTCTGCTAAACGAACAAGGCTTTAGCGATATGGAAATAAAAGTCCATGATTGGGACGGAACACCTTGTTTCTTTAAGACCTCATCGAAAAGTAGCATCCCGTTTGATATTTTTTCTGCTTCCTTTTATTTGCTTACCCGATATGAAGAATATCAGCCTTATGTGAAAGACAATAAAGAAGGGTTTCCCATTGAAGATAGCATTGCCTATCAGAACGATTTTATAGACAGGCCTGTAGTAGATGAATGGGCGTTAAAGTTCCGTGGACTATTAAAGGAGAAGTTCCCCAAGCATCTATTCCCGGAAAGGAGATCACAGCAAAAGAGCATCATCGCCGTTGAAGAAGTGTTCGCGTATGCCCAGAAAGGATTCGTAAGACAATTGGGTGGATTCTTTAAAGACCTTTCCAGATTGCAGTTCAAATTGATTTTCAAGAGGATCGTTTCCGTTATAAGATATCAGTCCGATCCACTGAACGTTTATGATGACATCGTTGACTTCTATAAAAGCAATAAGCTACCGATGCACTTCATGTTCCAGTTGAGCAACTATTCCCGTTACAGTAAAAACCTTAGCTATAACAGGACGACCTATCAACGTATCATCAAGTCCATAGGTGATCATGCCACTTTGGGACTCTTGTTAGGCTTTGAGGCCGTCCATGAGCAACAAATGTTGATAAAAGAAAAAAAACGCTGGGAACAGATCGTGAACGAAGAACTGGACAACGTGCTGATAAAGCGTCACTCCATCAACTTCCCTGATGCATATAAGACCATGGAAAAACTCAACCTGAGCAGTGATTTCTCCATGGGCTACAAAAAGACGCTTGGTTTTAGAGCTGGTACTTGCACACCTTTTCTTTTCTATGACCTGGACATGGAGCAATTACTACCGCTCACTATTTATCCATCGGCATTCAACAGCATAGCATTGGAGAATTCCGATATTGAAGATATCATAGAACAGGTCAGGAAAATAAAACGACGAACGGAAGAAGTGAACGGATTTTTTCTGGGTATTTTTGAAAATAAGGATTTTGCGGATAACTTTGATGATAAGATCGCTAAGGAGATCATCCAAATAATACATGAAAAAAAACCATGATAAAACACATATTCTTTGATCTGGACCATACTTTATGGGACTTTGAGACAAACTCCACTCTAACTTTCAGGAAGGTATTCAAAGAATGCAGCCTGGAACTCCAGGTTGACAGGTTCATGATGCATTATACCCCTATTAATCATAGATACTGGAAACTTTACAGAGAGAACAGGATCGATCAGGAGAACTTGCGCTATTCCCGCCTGAAGGACACTTTTAAGGCCATAAAGTTCGATGCTGATGATCATTTGATCCATCTGCTGTCCCAACGATACATAGATAACCTGTCCAATGAAACTGCACTCTTGCCTTATGCAAAAGAGATACTGGAATATTTGGAAAACAAGTATAAGCTCCATATCATCACTAACGGCTTTAATAGCATCCAATACAAGAAGCTAAGGAACAGCAAGATCGCCGATTTTTTCAATACAGTTACCACGGCAGAAGAAGTTCAGTTAAAAAAACCACATCCTAAGGTATTTTATCATGCGCTTGATAAAGCTCAGGCTCACAAAAAAGAGAGCCTGATGATAGGTGATAATCTGGAAGCAGATATTCATGGCGCTGTACAGATAGGAATGCAAGCCATACATCTATCCAATGCTGAGAACCGCTATAAACGTTCTATTGGTCACCTTTATGAACTGATGCACACCTTATAATAAATAGCATATGGAACTACCGCAAGTAGAAGTGAAAGAAAAGGACCAACTGAAGAAAAAAGAGAAAAGAGCTTTAGAGCAATTCAATGTATTGATATCTGCACTGAATGACAGAGAACTGGACCAAGAAATGATAGAACATATAAAAGGAAATATATCAAACGTAAGATCAGAGCCTAATTACAACACGATCAAAAAAGAAGAAAGTAAGATCCTGGACTATGTGAAGAAAAAGCAAGGATATGTAGCTAAAAACCATTATATGACCTTATGGATCGCTCTTGGAATGTCCACGATAGGTGTTCCAATAGGATTAGCTATAGGATTAGCTTTGGACCAACTTGGATTCATGGGAATTGGCATAGGTGGCGGTCTGGCAATAGGAGTCGCTATAGGTTCTAAAAAAGACAAAAATGCAAAAGAGCAAGGAAAACAGCTCCCAATAACTAAATGACATGAACATGAGAGTAAGATCCGTATTGATTTACTTCCTGATGTTGTTCAGCTTAAACATTTCTGCACAAGGAATCTTTGACCATACATACATCATTATTCCAGAACAATTCGATTTCCAGGAAAAGAAACATCAGTATCAGCTTAACAGTCTTCTGCGTGTTTTGTTCCAGAAAGAAGGCTTTACCGTTTTGATGAATACGGAAGATAAACCTAAAGCATTGGCTAAAGACCCATGTCTGGCCCTGAACGTAGAAGTTGAACTATTGTCCTCGCTATTGAGTTCAAAGTTCCAGATCAAGTTGTTCGACTGTTATAACAAACTGGTCTACAAGAGCAAGGTGGGTAAAAGCAGGAGCAAAAAACACAAAGATGGCTATAAAGAAGGAATCAGGAATGCTTTCCGTTCTATTCAAGAATTGAATGAGACTAAAAGTTCTAAGGCCGCAAAGAAGAGAGCTACCTCTACAAATGTTGACCCTTATGATATTGAGGTTATTGCCTTTTACAAAAAAGATGGACAATTCTATAGGCTGACGAAGAATAAAAAAGGCTATCTACTCCTGACAGCCAATAATAAAGTAGCTAAACTTATTGAACAAGCGGATGGAAGTTTATCGTATGAAAGTAAAAACATCAAAGGTGTGGCCATGTTTACCACAAAAGGTGATCTCGTCATAAGATATCAGGATGAAGATATCGGACGGCAAGTAGAAATGACCTTTTATAAAGTTCAGGAATAGCTTTTCATCTTTTGCCACAAATTTTGTAATCGCTTTTTTAATGAAGCTTCTCTGCCGTTATCTGTTGGTAAATAGAATTGTCTTCCTTTTAATGCTTCCGGTAAATAATCGGCTGGAATAAAACTGCCGGGAAGATCATGCGGGTATTGATATTCGCTACCATAACCTATTTCCTTCATCAATTTCGTAGGCGCATTCCGCAAGTGGACCGGCACTTCGCTATCACCTGATCTTTCTACTTCTGCCATTGCTTCATCTATCGCTAAATAAGCGGCATTGCTCTTTTCTGAAGCGGCCAGATAGGTCGCACATTGACCCAAAATGATCCGCGCTTCCGGCATACCAACGGATTGCACTGATTGGAAAGTAGAATTGGCCAGCACCAAAGCCGTAGGATTTGCATTCCCGATATCTTCTGATGCAAGGATCACCATACGCCTGGCGATGAACTTGATATCTTCACCACCTTTCAGCATTCTCGCTAACCAATAAACGGCGGCATCAGGATCGCTCCCGCGAATAGATTTGATAAATGCTGAGATGATATCATAATGCTGATCGCCAGTTTTATCATAACGTGCTGCTGTATGCTTAACAAGCTCTGCTATCTTTTCATCGGTGATCTCAACATCTTGTTGTTTTTGATAACAGGCAAGTTCCAGTAAATTTAGCAACCGTCTAGCATCGCCTCCTGAATGTCTGAGCAAAGCCTCATAAGATGTTACTTGTACATTCTTCTTACTTAAGACCACATCTTTAGCAATAGCCTGATCAACAATCCTTATCAGATCATCCTTACTAAGTGATTCTAAAATGTACACCTGACAGCGCGAAAGCAAAGCAGAGATGACCTCAAAACTCGGGTTTTCCGTTGTCGCACCGATTAATTGAA
>CAJXLO010000079.1 GCA_913056525.1 uncultured Psychroflexus sp. | reverse complement strand
AGTTGCAGATATTGACGGCAAAAAGCGGATGGTGAAAGCGTACTATTCAGCTTTTGGAAATGTCGATTCTGATGGTGACGGTGTTGCGGATAATGCGGATATTGACAGTGATAATGATGGAATCTTAGATGATGATGAGTGCGGCGATCCTAACTATGCAGATTTAGAAAGTCAATCTGGCGTCACCAATCCAACAAATGCTGAAGGCGCTCCTGATGGAAGTTTTGCAGAGATCTGGACTAATGGTGATGAATTAATTTTAGACTTTGGTCAAACCTATCCGGCCGGAACAGAATATGAAATTACCTGGAAAAAGCGAGTTAATGCAAGTGGTACAGCTACTATTGACTTGTCTGAATCAACATCACCAGGGAGTGGATTTGTAGATCATCCCACATCTCCTTCCACTACAAGTGAAACTTTTATAACAACAACCCAAATAGCAAATACAAGTTTTCGTTATTTAGCTTTCAATAAAGGGGCAACCAGTTCTACTGATTATGATATTGATGCAGTCGGTGTTGTAATAGATTGCATTGACTCTGACGGCGACGGTGTTCCCGATTATTTAGATTTAGATTCTGATAACGATGGTATTGCCGATATTGTCGAAGCCGGAGGAACCGATAGCGATAATAATGGAATAGCGGATAACTTAACGGATACAGATGCCGACGGTTGGGTAGATCTTTTTGATCCTGATAATGGCGGTACTGAATTGACCGATGCCGATACGGATGCTGATGGAACTCCTAACAGACAAGATCTAGATTCAGACGATGATGGTTGTTCTGATGCTAATGAATACTATGAAGGGATAGTTGATGGTAGCGATGATGAAGTTTATGGCGTTGGCTCACCCAGCGTTGACGATAACGGTCTTATAACAGCCGCCGGATACGATGGAAACGGTTTATCAGATGCTACCGACGATACGATCGATAGTGCATGTACTGATTTTGATGGCGACGGCATATCTAATGATAACGATGTAGACGATGACAACGATGGAATCTTAGATGTTGACGAATGTAGCTCAAACGTATCAGGGGAATTAAATTACGAGTTTTATGATAGTGTACCTACAGGAGATACGGTTGATAATATACCAACTACAGGTGCAGATGAAACAGGGACGATATCAGATTTTGATGTAACAGCACTTGCTAATGCTGTAACTGGTAGTACTGAAACATTTTCAATTCGATATACAGGCGAAATAGAATTAACTACCACAGGCTCTTACACGTTTTTTACAACTTCAGACGATGGCTCTAAATTATTTATTGATGGTGTTGAAATTGTAGATAATGATGGTCTTCACAGTTCAACAGAAGAGCAAGGAACTGTTAGTCTAAGTGCAGGATTTCACGATATTGAAATATTGTTTTTTGAAAATACTGGTAATGAAGAATTAAGTGCTTCTTATCAAGGACCATCCATTTCTAAAACTACTATACCTTTTTCAATTCTTTATGCACAGGACTGTAATTCTATAGACACAGACGGTGATGGAGTGCCAAACATATTTGACTTAGACTCCGATAACGATGGAATCGCAGATATTGTGGAAGCCGGAGGTACTGATACTAATAATGATGGTATTGTCGATGGAACATTTACTGATACCGATGGCGATGGATGGTCTAACGACTTTGATGCTGATAACGGAGGAACGGCTTTAACAGACGCTGATACGGATGCTGATGGCGATCCGGACCGCGTTGACTTAGATTCAGACGATGATGGTTGTTCTGATGCCAACGAATACTACGAATTAGGCGATGCAGATGGCGGAGTAACTGATGATGAGGAATACGGAGAATCTAGCTCAATAAGCATAGATGGAAATGGTTTAGTCGATCAAGCCGGTTATGACGGAACTTCACAAGGTCTTTCAGATTCTAAAGATGATTCTGTGGGCGATGCCTGTGTATTTATACAGATTACCAGTGGCGATTGGGATAATCCTGCCAACTGGCGTGAAGGTGCTGTTCCGACAGAAAATGATAATGCCATCATAGACGATGGCGTCACTTCCACCGTCACCCAAAACCAGGCGGTAAACACGCTAACCCTTGATCCAGGCAGTGAAGTGGAAATTGACGATACTTTTACATTAAATGTCAAAGGTGATATTACCAATAACGGCGAGTTTACCTCAAGCACGGGAACTGGTGATGGTGAAGTGGTACTCGACGGTACGAGCAATCAGGACCTGCTTGGCACTGGAGAATATGAAAATCTAAGACTGGACAATGCTTCAGGCGCTGATGTGATCAGCTCCACGGTGATCAATGGCGTGCTTGAGATCGATCAGGGTACTTTAACGACCAATGATGATGTGACCTTCCCATGTGATTTCAGCTCGACGAACAACCGGGTAGGGCAGATAGGAGCGATCAATGGTTCTATATCCGGAGATGTGATCACCGAACAATGCTTCCCGGCACGTAGAGCTTTCCGCCTGATCAGTCCTTCTACTACTACGACCAACTCTACCGTTTCTACCATACAAGATAACTGGCAGGAAGGCGCTGGTGATTATCAACAAGATCCGACGCCTAACAGTTCAACATCCGGGAACTTTGGGTATGGAACGCACATTACGGGCATCAATAACAGTGAAACGGACAATAGTCAAAACAACGGTTTTGACTGGCAGCCTTCTGGCAATCCTTCAATGTTTACATTTGATGAGAGCGCGCAAGATTGGAATACGGTAAACAATACAGATACGAACACGCTTACCGCCGGCGATCCGTATCGACTTATGATCAGGGGCGATAGAAGTGTGGACATCACTGATAATGCCACAACACCGACGAATACCAAGTTGCGAAGCACAGGCGCTCCAGAAACCGGCAATGTACAGATCACGGATATCGCTTCTGGACCTAATGATGAAGCTACTTTGATCGGTAATCCGTATCATTCAGTAGTAGATCTTGAGACCGTATTGAACAATTCCAGTGGTCTGCAGGATTGTATAATCATCTGGGACCCTACCTTAGGTGGTTCTCCAACGGTAGGTCAACCAGGCGGTAGAGGTGCTTTTGTTACAGTAGATGTATCAACGAACACTTCTTGTAATGCTACCAGTGAAATGGACAAATATCTACAACCTTATCAATCCTTCTTTGTTTTCTCTGATGGTTCTGCTAACCCTACGTTGAACTTTAATGAGACCGATAAGGCAACAGACCAATCGCAAATCAGTGTCTTTAGTAGTTCACCGGCACATTATCTGAACATTCTCTTATATGATAGTAGTTCATATATGAACGATAAAACCGCTGATGACGGATTGACCTTTACTTTTTCTGATAATTTCACTAATTCCATCAACTCGGCTGATTACCTGAAAGTAGGAAATCAGGATGAGAACCTGGCTACCTGGAGTGAAAATACAAAACTGTTGAGCATGGAAAAAAGGGCCATGCCTACGGAGAATGATAGCCTTCAGCTTTACACGACCCAATATCGCGATTCAGACTATGTGCTGGAGCTCGAGACCGGCAACTTCCCGGACAAGGACGTGTATCTGCTGGACCATCATACTGGAGAACTTACGCTGTTAAGTGAGAACAACACAAAAACCTATATGTTCTCGGTAGATGCTTCTATCGCAAGCAGTGTGGCATGGAACAGGTTTGAGATCGTCTTTCAGAACCAGACCTTCGGCAATGAGGACTTTAGTAAAGATAAGGTCAAACTATATCCTAATCCGGTAACCGAGGGACAGTTCAATATCCTAAGCGACAAATTGGCCGGTCAGCAAGTGGAGATGAACATCACGGACCTGAATGGAAAACGCATCTTCCACAGAAGCTATGATCATTTTGATCGACGGCAAAAGGTTGAACTGAACAACACCTTGTCCAATGGGGTTTACCTGATCACCCTGAGCAGTAAAGGTGAAGAGTTTACCGATAAATTGATCGTTCATTGACACTAGCTAACTAACTTAGTTGATGAACAAAAAAAAGCTCGTGGGAAACTACGAGCTTTTTTGATTTTAAAGAAGGAGAGAACTTTAATTCTTGTTCATCTTCTTGATCAGGTTCAGGGCTGAACCTTCTTTAAACCATTCGATCCGGGTTTTGTTATAAGTATGGTTGACCTTAATTTCATCTTTTGAGCCATCAGCGTGAACTAATTCGACGGTCAAAGGCTGGTTTTCTGCAAAATGCTCCAGATCGATGAAATTAAATGTATCATCTTCCTGGATCAGGTCATAATCGGCTTCATTATCAAAAGTGAGCGCTAACATGCCTTGTTTCTTTAGATTGGTCTCATGAATTCGGGCAAAGGATTTCACGATGACCGCTTTTTCTTGGGTTAATTCTTTATCGCAATAAAAAAGGAGCAAAGCATATAGTCACAGCTTCTCATTAATAAATTGTTTTACAGCAGTAGTTAACTTCTGTTTTACATCATACCAATTGTAGTTTTTGATCAAAACCGGGTTTTTTTGAATTTCCGCATCTTCAAAGAAAGTTAGTGAACGGATAAGAAAAGTGATATCGGTATGAGGATATTTTTGCTTGTAAAAATCAAACATTCTGTCAAGGCTATATAGTTGGAGCAATTCATACATATCAAAAAAGTCTTTTTTGCTACCTCTTTGAGCGATCGCACTAAGTTTCATAGGTGCTATATCTTTAGTTGATAACAACCTTATATCATTCTCAATAATAAGATCATCGATCAGTTTAAATGGATAAAAAATGATATCAACTTTAATTTGGTTGATGCTTCCAATGAGCGTTGCGTTTTCAACCACATCCCACTCAAAGTCATATTTATGATTCCTTGCAAAAGCTTCTATCTTTAATTTAAGTTCATCTTTTTCAAATCTAGTGGTGGTAAAAAAGTCTAAATCCACAGAAAACCTATGCCCCATTTGTAAGGCTAATGCTGTGCCTCCTACAAGATTAAAATTAGCCAAAGCTTTGAAGGCCATCAGTTTTTTTAATAATTCCAAAGTTGAGGCGTTGACTGCCTGAGTTTGTAACATCTGAATTTGTCTTTAGGAACCTGAAAAAAAGCTGAAGTAAATGAAAGCGTTTTTTTGTCTAAATATCGGGTTTGTAACAAAATTTCTTTTACTCTTGCTTTACCGTAATATCGAAGTACTTGAAGGATATCTTCTAGTTTTCCCCGCATAAAAACTCTAGGGATGATATGTCCGGCATGCCTCTCATAATCAAATTTTGAAGCATCTACATCCCAAAACAAAGAATTAGAAAATCGCATATACAAATATAATTAAAATCATTTGAGCCGGTGGTAACTTTGCTTGTTCTAAATATATCTCACAGACATCTATGATAAAAAAAATCGAATATCCAATGGATATTCTTACGATTGTCGCTTGAATTCAAAATACCAGAAGAATCGACTGTAGCAATTTTCAATCAGAACCCATCACCTTATGAAACTTCTTGATAGCTCTGCTGAGCACTCCGGTTTTACTCAGTGACCACCAAACAAAGAAAATCCCGACGATGCTGTCGGGACATTCCCTATTCAATAGTTATTTGTTGAAATCGATGATTTAATTCTTGTTCATCTTCTTGATCAGGTTCAGGGCTGAACCTTCTTTAAACCATTCGATCTGGGTTTTGTTATAAGTATGGTTGACCTTAATTTCATCTTTTGAGCCATCAGCGTGAACTAATTCGACGGTCAAAGGC
>CAJXLO010000078.1 GCA_913056525.1 uncultured Psychroflexus sp. | reverse complement strand
TGTTTAATACATTATCGTTTTTTCCATCCTATAAACCTAACAAAAAATCTCCATTTTTCTTAATAACTTCTAAACAAATTTCCACCTATCATGATATCAATCATGATGGATCATGTTTTCCCGATAGCGGTCTTTTACCTCATCAGCAGGTTGTTGCGTTAAATCTTCTTGCTGAATGCCGGATATCGGGACCATTAGTTTCGTGCTTATGCTGATCGCTACTGCATCGCTTAAATATCGATCCGGTGACGCGTTTACTTCGCTGATTTGCGCATCTAATTGTACGCCCTGATCCATCATATTGGCCAGGACGATATTTTCAAAAGCTGAGACATAACCTATCTTTCTACCTTCATCCATCACTCTTATGGCAAAGCGGTCATGTATATTCGTTTCATCTCTCAGCAGATCGATCTTTTGCCCTTGTTTAAATTTGGCCACTGCTTCCCTTTTGAGATAATGCCGCATCCCTTTGATGAAGTTATCATAAATGGTCACCTTTTGAAGGCGACAGCTTATATCAGGCCATAGAGCGCCTCCCAGAAGAAAGGCGCTTCCGGAGCCGGTTATCCTTAAAAAATCCTTCCTGTTCATCTTTTTGTTTTTTCCTTATAGAAGTTAAATAGATCGTTTGAGTCAAATGTTCACCTTTTCATCAGTAAACGTATGCTCAGTAGGTTGAGCTTCTGGAATACCCCACATAAAAACGATGTGCAGCTTCTTTTGAGATCACCTGTATCATTTCAGCCGGATGATCACTACATTTTTCCGTGCCGGTCGTCTCCATGACATCATGAAGCGGATAATTAGTGATAGATGATACATAGAACGCGTTCGTCACCTGATGCTTCTTTAACTCTTCATCAAAAAAATAAGTGATCCTATTTTCAAATCGAAAGGGAGATCCGGCCGCAGAATAGGTCGTGGTCTTCACCTGTCGTTTAGAAGGATATTTCTCCATATTACATTCCCGGTAATAGGTAGCACTGATGTTGTGTTCAGAGATCTTCTTATGGGTTCCGGCGGGAACGGCCACAACGGCCTTTTCCTGATAACTGACGCCAGATGAACTTCCCTGAGAAAAATTAAAATAAGCAGAAGTCACACTTGCAGAAGCGTTAGAAGTAAAGACGCGGTCCAGATAGTAATCCTTAGCCTCACCATTGATCACAAAATAAGAGTTGAGCTTATCCAGGTATAGCGTCTTATCCGTTTTATTGAACAGTTCAAATCCCGGGTCGCCGTGCTCGCTCCACAGGTTGTAGGTAATAACACAATGCTCATCTTCAAATACTAAAGCATCGTCTTCTTGTTGCATCTCAGTGACCGGTTCAGCTTCATACACCTGAAGAAAAGCGGTATGGCAAGATTGCAGGCTTAAGGCCAATGATAATAAGAGGATAAATTTCCAGGTTGTTCGTCTCATAATAAATAGTTTTACAGTTTAAAGTTCGTTTGGTCCAGTACCTTTATGTTCTCTTTTAGACCTTCATAGAACCGCTTGATAGGTTTTGTGTTATAGATCTGTGCCGTAAACCGGAAAGTATGCTCATCTACCTGTTGCACGTAAGGTCTGGTAAACGGATATTCCTCTGTCAATAACAACTTGGCCTTCAGGTCGAGTTGGAGGTCGATGACGTAAACCTTCTTATGCTTAGAAAAGCCAAAGACATCCGGTTTTGAGAACTGATGCAAGTGCTCAAATTCTTGCGGTTGATTGAATCCTTCTACGTCACCGATGCGTTCTATGTTAAAGAACTTATTCTGTTGGGATTCGATCTCAAAAGCGCAAAGCGATCTATATTGAGAGGTGAATTTGATCGGTTCAACTATTCGATCTGAGATCTGTTGTGAATTGATCGATTGATAATGTTTCAGTATGATCTGAAGATTGTTTGAGATCGCCTGATGTATGGATTGAATGATCTTGACCGATCGGGCGTCTTGGATATCCTGATTGGTAAGTTCCAGATCTGAATTGAAGCTCAACTTGTGCAAAATGCTTTGTTTGAGTTGGCTGGAAAGTTCGGTAGATTGGAGCAATTCTCTTATGAAACCGATCTCTTGCTGGTTAAAGTGAGAAGGCGATAGCAGTTCGTGGTCCTGAATGGAATATTTATTAAAATGATCCTCTTCTATATTAAAGCCCACTTCTTTCAGCAATTCAATATATCTATAAGCCGTTCGCGTAGAAGTTTCCAGGAATCGCGCTATATAATGAACCGATTTGGGCGGCTCTTGTTTTAAGAGCGCAATGAGCTTAAGAAGGCGTAAAAGCTTATTTTGACTGGACAAACCACAATGATTTCTTAACAAATTAATTAAGAAATTCGATGAACTGAAAATAATTGACACTATTTGTCACAATGATCAGGTGTTGACTGAGCTAAGATCAAAATAAAAACCACCCGCACCAGCAGAAAGATCAGGCAATAAAACGCAATTTCTTGTTGATAACCCTTGTTTTTATCAACAGATTTTATAGGTGCTTTACAAAATTATCGCATATTTGTAATGTTATTATAGGGATAACGGTTTTTAGAATAAGCTCAAAATTCGGTTTACGGCATGCTAGTCAACCATTTTGAGCTTTTTTTTGGATATTTTGTAATAAAAATTGTTTTATATTAACCCTATACATACCATATAAACACTTATTTAGCAAATTACGTATATAAATAAGTTGGGATCTTCCTGATACTGTCGCTCTTTATTTATGGATTTGCTCGATTTGCTGATGCCTTACTAATGGTTTTGTTCAAAAAGGAGTTGAGCTTATTTCGTACTGCATTAAATTTTCAATGATGCGGTATTTAACATTCTTTTGTCCGCATCAGGTTAGCAGTTGGTGCGCATGAATTCGAGCCAGGTTCAGCATGAATTTCAAAAAGATGCCGCTTAAATTCAGACATAAAAAAACCGTGGTAATAGGGGTACCACGGTTCTTAGAATAGCGCTTAAAGCTATTCGATTGATTCGGCATGCTAGCCAACCAATTTGTACCTCAACGTCCGTAAAGAATTACGAAGTGTTCTGCCGGGTCTGAAGTTATAATGGGCGCTTCTTACCGAATTTTCAGAAACATCTTCCGCGGTATCTTCACCACGTGAGCTCACGCCGATCTGGAAATTTCCCAAATCGCCGAGTTCAACAATGCGTCCCTGACGCATTTCATCTTCCATATTGTGCACAAAAGCTTCCAGAACTGCCTTGCAGTCAGCTTTTCGCACAGTGGATTGGTTCGAGATCAGGTACGCTAACCTGTCCAGATCAGTTTTACCCGAGGCAATGGCCTGAGCGTAAAACTTGCGAGGTGCTGCCACATCCTGTGGATTCACACGCTCGACTTTGTTTAAATGTACCATAATTACTAGATTTTGGCTGCTATGGCGGGCAGCGCTGTTGTTCTTTAACAAATATAAATAGAAGCTTCATTTCATTCTACGGTATATGCCATACTGTTTTCAACATGTTATTAACATTGGGAGATAGATTTGAAGTTGAATTGATCATTTAAGCATTTGATAAACTGAACATTATTTATTAGAATAAAACCAAATAGCCAGGTGAAAACCGGTTAGAACATGATCAGCCATCGCCAGATCAATGATGTAAAGTTCAGTGCAGTGAGAAAAATAAATGTAATACTACTTAGTTAATTTAGGGTTTTATTAGCAAAAAAAAACGCATATCCTTTTACCCCATTTTCTTTCATTTTTGTCAGATTATAGCGTTATCAGGTACATACTTTGTACTTATGATAAGACCTCAAGGGTGATCGGCCTGATGCTTGATCTTATAACACCTTGCTATAGTATGTGAAAGATAGAACGCTAATAAATGGCTTCTGTAATATGTATTAACTAATGATGAGCTATTTTTTTTAAGTAAGATCTCATCCCTGAATCGGATACGAATCATAAAAAATAATGCTGGACTGATGCACGAAACCTCATTCAATGCGACTTTCCCCTATCAACATCTCTTGATCTTTTATTAAATAAAAGGTATGACCAGACATCTTTAGGCTAATAAGCTCAGTTGATGAGCAGAACATTTTACTTTTGTAAGCCATGAGGGCAATCGATGTAGAACAAGCTGTAGAGAGTTCCTTTCCCATCTTAGACGTTCGCTCGCCGGGCGAACATGAGAAAGGGCACATTCCAGGTGCTGTTAATATCGCCTTGTTCAGCGATGAGGAACGCGCGGAGATCGGAACGGTCTATAAACAGGAATCACAGGAAGCGGCGATACGATTAGGGTATGGATATGCTGACCCAAAAAGAAAACACTACATCCATGAAGCGCGCAGAATAGCACCGGACGGACGTGTCATCGTTCATTGCTGGCGCGGAGGCATGCGCAGCAGATTGTTTGCTGGGCATCTGGAAAACAACGGTTTCAAAGAGGTTCAGGTCATCAACGGCGGCTACAAGGCATTTCGCGTTCATGTACTTGACTTCTTTAAAAGGTCTTTAAATCTCAAAGTGATCGGCGGTTATACCGGAAGTGGGAAGACGGAGATATTGCACGAACTGCAAAAGCAAGGTCAACAAGTTATCGATCTGGAAGGAACAGCGCGCCATAAAGGCTCGGCCTTCGGAGGTATCGGTCAGGGAGAACAACCCAGTGTTGAGCAATTTGAAAATGAATTGTATCATGAGTTGGCAAAGTTCGATCCACATCAAACGATCTGGCTGGAAGATGAAAGCCGGACCATAGGCAAGGTCATCATTCCTGCCGGCCTGTATGAACAAATGCGATCCGCCAGACTTTTCTTCCTGGACATACCCAGGGAAGAACGCGCCAGGTTCCTGGTGAGCGGTTATGCCGATAAAGGAGATGATGCCCTGGCGCAAGCTATCAAGCAGATCAGCAAGCGATTAGGCGGGCTGCGGACCCAAATGGCACTTGATCTCCTAGCCGATAAGAACTATTATCAAGTCGCTTTATTATCCTTGGACTACTATGACAAAGCTTATGATAACAGCATCAGGAAAAAAAAGAATGCTCGGGTCCACACAATATATCTGCCTTCAACAAATCCCAGGAAAAATGCGCAAATAATACTTGAACAACATCAGAAAATGGACAATATCAAATTAACCGCTTACAGCCATGGCGCTGGATGTGGATGTAAAATAGCACCAGCCGTGCTATCGGATATGCTCAAAACACAGCAACCGATCAGGCAGGAAAAGAACATCATCATAGGTCATCACACAAAAGATGATGCTGCTGTATACGATAAGGGCGACGGAACCGGCATTATCTCCACGACCGATTTCTTTATGCCGATCGTAGATGACCCTTTTATCTTCGGACAGATCGCCGCGACCAATGCCATTAGCGATGTCTTTGCTATGGGCGGCGAGCCAGTGATGGCCATCGCCATATTCGGTTGGCCGGTAGATAAACTCTCTACAGAAGTAGCCGCTGCGGTGCTGGCCGGCGGAAGAGATGTATGTGCGAAGGTCGGCAGTCCATTAGCTGGCGGGCACAGCATTGATAGCCAGGAACCGATATTTGGGTTAGCGGTAACCGGTAAGATCGATCTTCAGCATTTGAAAAGGAATGATAGAGCAAAAGCAGGAGCAAAACTATATCTGACCAAGCCGCTTGGCGTTGGCATACTTTCCACAGCGGAAAAACAAGGGAAACTGAAAAAAGAACATCAGAATATCGCCGTCAATTCCATGACCCGACTTAACTCGATAGGCGTACAGCTTGGAAAGATCTCCGGTGTTCAGGCCATGACGGATGTTACGGGATTCGGACTGCTAGGTCATCTGGTCGAGATGTGTGAAGGAAGTGGACTTTCCGCGAGCATACATTTCGATCAGGTTCCAGTGTTTCCTCAGGCAGCCAGCTATGTTGAACTTGGATGTGTTCCAGGTGGAACGCATCGCAACTGGCAAAGCTATGGCAAACATATTAAGCTCAACACAAATGAGCACCGGGAAATTCTATGCGACCCACAAACCAGTGGCGG
>CAJXLO010000077.1 GCA_913056525.1 uncultured Psychroflexus sp. | reverse complement strand
CTGGGATGTTACACCCGCAACGCTCGATCAAATGTCTGAAGATGTCGTGGAAAGATTTGATTTTACACTTGATCAGGCAAAAGATTAATTTTTGTTTAAACTGAGTAAAGATAAGAATACTTAATTTTGACCTTTAAAAATACGATGATGAAAAGATGGATTCCCCTTTTAATAACGATCCTGTTTCTGCAAGCCTGTAGTGATTCTGATGATGATGCCGTGACTTCCTCAAGCGATGATTTTGACCGGAAGGCGATGCTGGAAAACTGGGCTGATAACAGGATCATTCCGGCTTATGAGGATTTGAACACCAAATTAGGCAGTATGGTGGAAGCAAAAGATGATTTTGTGAATAATCCGAACGAAGTCAATTTAGAAGCACTTCGTACCGCCTGGCTCGATGCTTACAAGGTTTGGCAACATGTGGAAATGTTCAGCATAGGAAGAGCAGAACAGATCAATTATGCTTTTCAAATGAACGTTTATCCAACAAATGTGGATGATATCCAGAATAATATTCAGACCCAAAATTACGATCTATCGAGCGTCAATAATCACGATGCCGTAGGTTTTCCGGCATTGGACTATATGCTTTATGGTGTAGGCAATTCTAAGGCGGAAGTGATCAGTTATTATATCACGGATGCGAACCTGAACCTCAACTACCTTTCTGATCTGGTCGATCGGATGAAATCGTTGACCCAAAGCATTGTAGATGACTGGAAAAACGGTTATCGCGATGATTTTGTAAACAATACGGAAAATTCCGCTACAGGGTCGATCAATAAGTTGGCGAACGATTATATATTTTATTATGAAAAAGGATTACGCGCTAACAAAATAGGCATTCCCGCCGGGAACTTCTCCAATGAGCCATTTCCGGATAAAGTGGAAGCTTACTATCATGGAAGCGGGTCTAAGGTCTTGGCATTAGAAGGCCTGACGGCTGTTCAGGAATTCTTTAATGGTGTTGCTTATAATTCAACGAATGATGGAAGAGGTTTAGCCGACTACCTGGATGCGCTGGACATCAACGCGACCGAGGAAGCCTTGAGCACAGCCATCAACAATCAGTTTGATGATGCAAGAAATGCTATTCAGCCCCTGGATGATAGCTTTGCTGATCAGGTACAGAACAACAACAATATGATGTTTGAAGCCTATGACCAGTTGCAATTAGCGGTTGTTTTGCTAAAAGTAGATATGCTTCAGGCATTAGACATCAGTGTTGATTTTGTAGATGCTGATGGGGATTGATCCCATTAAATAATTCAAAAATTCAAAGGGATTTTCTAAGTGAAAATCCCTTTTTTTCACTTTATGCCGTATAAAATTTCCAGCTACTTTAAAAAAAGCACGCATTCAGCACCACTTGCGGTCTTTCGTATAGGTTTCGGGTTGATGATGCTTATCAGTATCATTCGGTTTTGGTCTTATGGATGGATTGAGAAATTATATTTAAAACCGGATTTTCATTTTTCCTATTATGGCTTTGAATGGATAAAACCCATAGGCGATTGGACGTATTTAATCTTTATCATCTGTGGTTTATCTGCCTTTTTTGTCGCCTTAGGATACAAATATCGCTTAGCGATAATCACCTTTTTTCTGAGCTTTACCTATATTGAATTGATGGATAAGACCACGTATCTTAATCATTACTACTTCATCAGCATCTTGAGCTTTTTGATGTGCTTCTTACCGGCGAACGCCTATTTTTCAGTAGATGCCTATCACAGGAAGGTGCAGTATGACCGGATACCGAAATGGTGCATCGATAGCATTAAACTCTTGCTGGGTATTGTTTATTTTTATGCAGGTTTAGCCAAGATCAACAGCGACTGGCTCTTCAAGGCGATGCCGCTCAAGATATGGTTACCTTCTAAGTATGACCTGCCGTTCATCGGTGAAAATCTGATGCAACAGGAATGGTTCCACTACGCGATGAGCTGGTCCGGTATGCTTTATGACCTGAGCATTCCGTTCTTATTATTGTATCGTAAAACCCGCGTGATCGCCTTCCTGCTCGTGGTATTTTTTCATATTTTCACGCGTGTGCTCTTTCCTATCGGGATGTTCCCTTATATTATGATCATAGGCAGTTTGATCTTTTTTGAAAAGGATGTTCACCTGCGCATCATAGGTTTTATCAAGCGAGGCATCCGTTTCTTGCAACCCGTAAAAGTATCGGTAGAACACAAAGTGCACGCCATGCGTTATCAGTCTATCATCCTGCCGATTATCGGCTTGTTCTTTCTTATCCAGTTCCTGTTTCCATTTCGGTATTTATTGTATCCCGGCGAACTGTTCTGGCGGGAAGAAGGCTATCGATTTTCCTGGCGCGTGATGCTGATGGAAAAACGCGGCTATGCCAATTTCAAAGTGGTAAACCAGAAAACGGATGAATACTTTTATGTGGATAATGATGATTTTCTAACCGCTTTCCAGCAAAAGCAAATGAGCTTTCAGCCGGATTTCATCCTGGAATACGCCCATTTCCTAGCTGATCACTTTCAAGCTCAAGGCCATGAAAATCTGGCGATCTATGTGGAAAGTTATGTCGCGCTGAACGGTAGAAGAAGTCGGCCTTATGTAGACCCGAACGTCAATTTATTAACCCAAAAACGAAGTTTTAAACCTAAAACCTGGATATTACCTTTTAACGATGACATCAATGGACTTTAAAATAGCACTTTTGTGTTGCTTCATCTACAGTATCGGCTTAGCCCAAAGTACGATCAGCGGAACGGTTGCTGATGAGCAAAGCGGTGACCCTTTGAGCGACGTCAAACTATATGCGAAAAGATCGGGATACCTCGCCAAGACCGATGAAAATGGAGCTTTTGAGTTCGTTACCGATAAAGAATCGTTCACTCTGGTCACTTTTGCCCTGGGTTACCAGGTTAAAGAGATGGCTATTAAAGCTGACGCCGATAAAACCATGAATATCAAGTTAAAGAAATTATCAGAAGAGTTGACCGAGGTTGAGGTGATAGGAAGGCGGGAACGCATTTTTGAATTAAGCCGATTAAAGGATGTAGAAGAGACCGCGATTTATGCAGGAAAAAAGACAGAGGTCGTCCAGGTAGACCAGTCGATGGCCAATTTAGCCACGAACAATGCGCGGCAGATCTACAGTCAGGTCGCGGGTTTGAACATTTATCAAAACGATGATGCCGGTTTACAACTCAACATTGGCGGTCGTGGCCTGAACCCGAATAGAACGGCCAATTTCAATGTGCGCCAGAACGGCTATGATATCAGTGCCGATGCCTTAGGCTATCCGGAAAGCTATTATACGCCACCGTCTGAAGCGCTGGAAGAGATCCAGATCATCCGTGGCGCGGCATCCTTGCAGTACGGCACGCAGTTTGGCGGCTTGATCAACTTTAAGATGAAACAACCCAACCCGAATGAAGAGCTAAGTGTCCTCACCCGCAATACCGGCGGTAGTTATGGATTGTATACCAATTTTACCAGTTTGAGCGGCACGAAAGATAAGCTGAGTTACTACAGTTTTGTCAACTATAAGCGCGGTGATGGTTTCCGCCCGAATTCTGAATATGAATCCATCAATTTGTTTGCGCATATCGGTTATGAATTAAGTGAAAAGACAGATCTGAGCGGCGAAGTGACCTACATGAACTACCTGGCACAACAAGCCGGCGGATTGACCGACCAGATGTTCGCTGAGGATCCTTATCAAAGCAATCGCGCCCGCAACTGGTTTGAGATCGATTGGTTCTTATATAACCTTAAATTAGCGCACGCGTTCTCAAAGAACACTAATTTTACCTTTAATTTCTTCGGATTGGATGCGCAGCGAAAAGCATTGGGATTTCGAACCAATCGGGTAAACCAGGTCGATCAGGGCGGCGTGCGCGACCTTATTAAAGGCGATTTTAATAACTACGGTTTTGAGGCCAGATTGTTAACCCGTTATGAGATTTTCGGGAAAGATGCGACCTTCCTGATCGGGAATAAGTTATATGATTCTGATAATCGAGAACGTCAAGGGCCGGGATCAGCTGGTAGCGATGCTGATTTCAGGTTCAGGTTCAGCGAGTTCCCTAATTATCAGGATCAGATCAACTTTGAACTGCCGAACTTTAATTACGCGGTCTTTGGGGAGAACATTTTTTATTTATCCGATAAATTTTCTGTAACACCCGGTTTTCGATTTGAGTACATCAAAACAGAAAGCGATGGCTTCTTCAAAAGGATCAATACTGATGCTGCCGGGAATGTCATCTTAAATGAGACGATTGAAGACCAGCGGGAATTTGAACGGAACTTTGTCTTACTCGGCCTTGGCCTTAGTTACCAACCCAGTGATCGACTGGAGATCTATGGCAACATTTCTGAAAACTATCGTTCCGTGACCTTTTCTGATATCAATATCAACAATCCGGCCTTTACCGTTGATCCTAATATCACAGATGAAGATGGTTTTACCGCCGATATCGGACTTAGGGGAAACTATGATAAGTTACTTTCTTATGATGCTAGTTTGTTTGCCTTAGCTTATAATGATCGTATCGGTTTTGTGCAACGGACCTTAGATGATAACCGGATCGTCAGCGAAAGAAGCAATATAGGTGATGCGCTGATCTATGGCGTAGAATCGCTGATCGACCTCAATTTAAAGCAAGTGTTCTCGCTTCCCAGCCCATATCGGTTCAATTATTTTATCAATACGTCCTTCATCCGATCGGAATATACGCGTTCAGAAAATGCCGGTGTTGAAGGTAATGAAGTAGAATTTGTACCGGAACTGAACCTTAAGACCGGCCTGACCTTTAGTTATAAGAACTTTAGGGCAAACCTGCAATATTCTTATTTATCGCAACAGTTCACGGATGCCAGTAATTCCACGCAGGCGAGCTTGAGCGGTGTCATCGGCGAGTTGCCACAGTATGATATTCTGGACCTTTCATTTTCTTATACGTATAAGCAATTTAAACTTGAAACCGGTGTGAACAATATTTTAGATGAAGCCTACTTTACGCGTCGCGCCACCGGTTATCCGGGACCCGGCATCATTCCATCACCGCCGCGGAATTTTTATGCAACATTGCAAATCAAGTTTTAGGTGTTGTTACGTAAAAGATAAAGTTGGATAGGATACAGGATGGTTAAGTAGGGTTCTGTGATTTTTTCAGTATTTTTATGAGATACAAGTAAGACAATGATCAGCGATAAACTTTTACAAACTAACAACGCCTCTGTACAGGAAATCAAGAAAGGGGAAATATTGTTCAATAAAGGAGAACACGCTCATTTTTATTATCAGGTCAAGTCCGGTGAGATCAAAATGAACAACTACAATGCAGATGGCAAGGAGTTTATACAAAGTATTTTTTATGAGGGTCAAAGCTTTGGTGAGCCACCATTATTTGCTGATATCGTCTATCCGGCAGGCGCTGAAGCTATTGTAGATTCTAAGGTCTATAAATTACCGAAAGCTGATTTTCATCAATTGCTTAAAGAGAATCCTAACGTTCATTTTAAGATTACAGAAGTGCTTTCCTTAAGGCTTTATTACAAAGCTATTATAGCTTCTACGATGTCATCAGAAGAGCCTGAAAGGCGCATCATAAAACTATTTGATTACTTAAAAAGATATGTTCATCAAATAGATGAAGACGAAAAATTTGAAGTTGACCTGAAGCGACAGCAAATCGCAGACTTGACCGGTCTACGCGTTGAAACAGTGATCAGAGCTTGTAAGTCATTAGAAGAAAAGTCAGCGATACAGATAAAAAACAGGAAGATCATCCGTTAAAACTATTCTGCCAAGAAAAATATATTCAAAAAGCTGTAGTGTGATTTAAATCATAAAAAAACAAATGCGTAAAGCATTAAATTTGAATATAATTAAACGTAATGTTATTGCAGTAGCACTATATTTGATCCTTCAGTCATATTGATCTTGAGCTGGACCGCTAGAACAATAAACATTTATCCATTAAAAATATGTGATGCGAAAAGAAATTTCTTCCAGAGAAGATGTGCGTTTCTTAGTAAAGTATTTTTATGCCAAGGTCAGAAAAGAACCTACTATCTGTCATTACTTTAATAAAACGATAGATGACTGGGTTGCTCATGAAGAAAAGTTGACTGATTTCTGGGAAACTAACTTATTTTTTGAGTCAAAATATAAAGGCAACCCTAAAAAAGTACATCTTAAGGTAGATCGATCTT
>CAJXLO010000076.1 GCA_913056525.1 uncultured Psychroflexus sp. | reverse complement strand
AATCTCTCATTTCTAATCTCTAATTTCTAATCTCTAATTTCTAATCTCTCATTTCTAATCTCTCATTTCTAATCTCTAATTTCTAATCTCTAATTTCTAATCTCTCATTTCTAATCTCTCATTTCTAATCTCTCATTTCTAATCTCTTATTTCTCATTTCTATTCTCTAATTCTCTATTTTTATACTCATCATCCCAATTTTTCACTTGCGGACCTGATAATTTGTTTTGTGACTTGGCGACCAACATAGAAACCGAAGCATCTCCGGTAACGTTGACCGTTGTTCTTACCATATCTAAAGGTCGGTCAACCGCAAAGATCAATGCCAATCCGGCTTCCGGGATACCGGCTTGTCCTAATACGATGACCAGCATCACCATTCCAGCTCCAGGAACGGCAGCTGAGCCAATGGATGCTAAAGTTGCCGTGCTGATAATACCCAATTGCGTAGCAAAATCCAGGTCCATCCCAAAGGCCTGAGCGATAAAAACAGCGGCTACAGCTTGATATAAACTCGTCCCATCCATATTGATCGTGGCGCCAATAGGTAGAACAAAACTAGACACTTGTCTATTTACCCCTAAATGCTCTTCTACTCTTTCCATGGTAACCGGTAAAGTAGCAGCAGATGAACTGGTAGAAAAAGCCAGCAGTTGTGCCGGCGAAATGCCTTTTAGAAAATATTGGGGACTTTTCTTAGTGAAGATCCATACGATCATCATGTAAAAAATAATCATCAGCAACAGTCCGCCAACTACACAAGCTGCGTAATAAAGAAGGGCCACGAATAAGTCGGCACTAGGTGCTTCCACCACCAGCGCTGCCAAAAGGGCGAAAACTCCATACGGCGCGCCCAGCATGATCAGATCGATCATTTTGAGAATAACCTCGTTCAGTCCATCAAAGAAGTCCTTGATCGGCTTTGCCTGCTTTTCCGGGATCAAGATCATTCCTATACCAAAGAATATCGCAAAAAAGATGACCTGCAACATATTTGAGTTTTTAGATGCTGCACCAAAGATATTATCCGGAACCAGATCTTCTAAAGCCTGAAGCGGACCTCTTTCCTTTTGCTCTTGAGCACTTTGTCGCGTAAGTTCTGCATCTGTGCTGTAGTTCTTCACAAGTTCTTTTTGCGTATCCTGGGTAATGGACTTACCAGGCTGGAAAACATTGACCACGGCTAATCCTATGGAAACCGCTACGATAGTGGTCAGGATATAGGTCACTATAGTGCGCAAACCCATTTTAGAGAGTTTGGATATATCCTTGAGGTCTGATATTCCTTTTATAAGAGAAGCCAGTATCAAAGGAACAGCGATCAACTTAAGCAAGTTGATGAAAATATTCCCGAATGGTTTTATCCAATCCGAGATGAGATCATTGCCCCAGGAAAAATTGGTCATCAATAAGGCAAAAAGAATACCGGCAGCCATCCCGATCAATATCTGCCAGTGAAGTGCTAATTTTTTCATACAAGATTTATTTAGTGCTCATTCTATTCAGTAAAACAAAATCTGCCATGACCAGCGCGGCCATTGCTTCCACAATAGCTACCGCACGCGGCACCACACAAGGATCATGCCTTCCTTTGCCTTGCATTTCCACTTCTTCTCCGGCTTCATTGATCGTATCTTGTTGACGTAACAAAGTGGCCACCGGCTTAAAAGCTACATCAAAATAAATATCCATCCCGTTGCTGATGCCGCCTTGAATACCGCCGCTGTTGTTGGTTTTAGTCGTTTCGTCTGTATTGAATTGATCATTATGCTCGCTGCCGTTCATCTGCGTTCCTGCAAAACCACTTCCGTACTGAAACCCTTTTACTGCGTTGATCGACAACATTGCTTTCCCTAATTGTGCATGCAATTTATCAAAAACGGGTTCACCTAAACCCACAGGAACATTCTGAATAACACATCGAACGACGCCACCAACCGTGTCTCCTTTTTTTCTTACTTTTTTGATGTATTCTTCCATTTGCAGATGCATTTCTTCATCGGGACATCGTGTAGTAAACTGATCCACTTTGGATAGGTCGAGTTCCTTATAAGATTTTGCAATTTCTATTCTACCGATACTTTTGGTGTAAGCAGCAATAGGGATAGTACCAAGAAACTGTTTCGCAACGGCGCCGGCAACAACGCGAGATGCGGTTTCCCGGGCAGATGAACGTCCACCGCCGCGGTAATCCCTGACCTGATATTTCTTTTGATAGGTAAAATCCGCATGGCTAGGTCTATACACATCCTTGATGTGACTGTAATCCTTTGACTTCTGATCTTTGTTCATGATCTGGAAACCAATAGGTGTTCCGGTGGTCTTTCCTTCAAAGATACCCGATTGAAAATGCACTTCATCTGATTCTTTGCGCTGGGTGACGATTTTGGATTGACCCGGTTTTCTTCTGTCCAATTCATTTTGAACAGCTTCAATATCGATCTCAATTCCGGCCGGACAACCATCTATGATACCGCCAATAGATCTTCCATGGGATTCGCCAAATGTGGTTAACTGAAAAACTTCGCCAAATTGATTTCCCGGCATGAACTGATTTTTCAACAAATGTAGTTTTTCAAATAGATCCAAAAAAGTTTACCTCATAATTAATTTACATGAAACGGATGAATATTACGAAAAGTTCATCATTCCTTAATGATCGACTTAAATAAAACTGCTGATATTCAAATATATTTGGAAAACCTACAATTGAAAATCTATCAGACGGAAGGTACAATTGGCAGTTATTTCTGATGTGCATCTGGGAACGCACGGCTGCCACGCTAAGGAGCTTTTGGAATATCTTCATTCTATCAGTCCTGAATATTTGATCCTCAACGGTGATATCATCGATATATGGCAATTCAGGAAAAACTATTTCCCACCAGAACATCTGGAAATACTCAAAAAGGTCATCGAATTTTCTGAGAACGATACGCAAGTGATCTACCTCACTGGCAATCATGATGAAATGCTAAGGAAGTTCAGCGATGTCTCCATAGGCAGGATCAAGATCGTGGACAAACATGTCATGTGGCTGGATGGCAAAAAAACCTGGTTCTTCCACGGCGATGTCTTTGATGCCTCAATCCAAAATGCCAAATGGCTGGCCAAAATAGGTGGCTGGAGCTATGATATGTTGATAAGATTAAACCGTATCATCAATTGGTGGTTACTACAATTCGGTAAAGAACGCTATTCTTTGTCCAGGAAGATAAAGAACAGTGTAAAAAAGGCGGTCAAATACATCAACAACTTTGAAAACGTAGTTGCAAACCTTGCGATAAAGAATGATTACGATCATGTAGTCTGTGGACATATTCATCAACCGGTGATCGAGACCAAACAAAACGAGAACGGTTGTTGCCTTTACCTGAATTCTGGCGACTGGATTGAAAACCTGAGCGCGCTGGAGTTCAATGATGGTCAATGGGAATTGATCTATTATCACGAGCTGGATACTAAGCAGCATGTAGATAATAAGTTAGGTCAAGACCGGTCAACCCTATCTACAGTAATGCAATATATCCATAATAGTAAAGATCTATTCTCGTAGGGAGTTTTTAGTTTATGAGATATTAAAGTAACAAATGAAATAATTCATAACATTATTTTCCGATTAAAAATTCATAAAACTTGGCTTTGTACTTATGTAATAGGTGATATAAGAACTGTGAAGCGGAAGGCATTAGGCTGAATTTTGTAATACCATTACTATAGTACGAGATTGATAGTACGCTAATAAACTACTTAATTAATATTTATTTGATTGATAATGAGCTATTTGAATTTTATATAAAAGCTCATATAGCGCCTTTGGCGTCACAGGTCTAAAATCTTATATAGTAGTCGAACAAGACTATTTCTTAATATTGAAACGTTCATGCCATTATGTATCATGACCTTTTAGCTGAAGTCTTACTCCTTAGGTATATAATCTATCTTTAGAACTTGATGATGATCTGGTATCAATTTCCTATATTTGAACAAAATTCTACTATGTTCAAATCCATTTCATTACCCCTAATATCAATGCTACTCATCATCGCCTCATGTTCAAGTGACGATGATATGGGCAATGCGCAAGAAGTCAATAAGGATTACTTCCCACTGGTCGTAGACAATTCATGGAGTTTTTCTAATGAAACGACTACAGCAGATGGTAGTACCTCTAGCAGTGAGACCATGAACATAGCGAGCGAAGAGATGCTCAACGATACTTTGTTCTTTCAGGCTGAAACTGATAACAATACAGCTACCATAACAACCACAAGCATCCTATCTGGCGGAGAATTGTTCAAGGAAGAAGGAAAGCTAATGATCAAAGGCCAGTTTGGTGATCTAATTAGTAGTCTCCCAGCTGGATTATCCTTACCCGTAGAAGCTAATATCATACCCATCTACAGTAAGAATGCTGGAGCCAATGCAGAATTGTTCGCTGAGTCTGGTTCTTTTACAGAAACAGTGAATGATCTTAACCTAAGCGTGGATTTTACATTAAGTTCGCAGAACCTAAGCATAGGCAATTCCATGGAAGTTGATGGTACCACCTATCAGGATGTCTTGAGCGCTAGTGTTACGCTCAATATGCAAATAACAGCTTCTCCCGGTGATATCCCTGTTACGATCACTGTTCTGGACCAGCAAGATGTCTTTAGTTCAACCCATCATTTTGCCAATGAAGAAGGACTGATCAAAAGTGAAATTGCCACTTCCTTTGATTTTGAAGAACTCCCGGAAATTGACCTGCCAGATGTAAATACTTCAACCGTTCAGGAACTAGGAAGTAGCAATGTGATATTACCATAAGGAAAGTGAGAGTTATCGTGCTTTGTAGTGGTAGGACGGGATCTTTTACCTTTTACAGGTCATGTCAGATTTTGTCAAACTTTACCGTTTCTCATGAAAGCAAAAGCCACATTACCGGAAGCAAGCGTTTTGATCTTCCAGACCAACATATTGAGATCGATAATCGACTGGTTTGGCAACTTGGTAGTCTTGAACGTTATGTGGGCGATAATGCTCATTATGTTCACTTAAAGCGAGAACGTGCTGAGGTGAAAAAAAGCTTCATCAAAAGGGTCTATCAACCTAAAAGTATCTTCTACAGCTATTGTGAGGCAATAAAAAAATCTACTCCTGAGAATTTAAAGCATGAAGAGCTAGCAAGCCTGGCTGATGACTTTCTAGATAATATAGAACATAATATAGATCATTTCTTAAGGGATAAAACCCATAGAATGGATTTCCAATTAGAGGAATACGAAAAGGCATTTCCTGAGTTCTGGCGATTTGTAAATGCTAAAGGAGATTATGAACAAGCCTTAGCAGAATGGTCAGAAAAACATAATCCATCAAGAAGTAATAAGACCAACTTGAACTATGATCTGAAGCGAATGGTCAAAAGGTACTTTTAATATATCAAATAATTTGTGTAAGCCTGCGAAATTGCAATGCAAGGTTTTGTTGCAACTTAAGGTCAAATGGATTTCAGATAACTGATCAATTTTTTTACAGCGAGACCACGATGACTTATTTTGTTCTTGATCGCTGAAGAGAGTTCTGCAAATGTTTCTTTATAGTCTTCTGGAACAAAGATGGGATCATAACCAAAGCCACCATCTCCTCTTTTATTCTCTATAATATGACCTTTACAGATACCTGTAAAACGCTTGTTCTCTTTTTTGTCCATTAAATGGATGACGGTCTTGAACTGCGCGGCTCTGCTTTCTTTATGCTTTAGGTTGAAGAGCAGTTTATCAATATTGGCTTCACTGTTCTTATCATTACCCGCATATCTGGCCGACCTTACGCCCGGTTCTCCGCCTAAGGCTTCCACTTCCAGTCCGGTATCATCAGCAAAACAAGGTAGATTATATTTATAGTATACATGATCAGCTTTCAGTTTTGCATTACCTTCAATAGTATCAGCCGTTTCAGGTATCTCGTCATGACAGAGTATATCGTCAAGGGACAATAATTTGATCGACCTGGGCATCATGGTCCTGATCTCTTTTAACTTATTTTGATTATGCGTGGCAAATACGATCTTTCTCATAATATTCCGCGTGCTTTGATCTCTAAATACTTGTTAATGGCGTTTACGCTAAGGTCTTCAGGCCTTGTCAGCAGGGTGAATATCCCGTTTCGTTCTAATTCCTGCGCCATTATTCTTTTATCATTGTCCATTTCTTCTGCGATGGTCTTGACATAAACATCAAAAACCTTTTCTACCTTTTGCTCTTGAATTTCCTTTAGTTCAACATTCTCAAAAAGCACGATGACCAGCAAATGCTTCCTGGCCAGTGCTTTAATGTAAGGCAACTGCCGTCGCATTCCTTCTAAATGTTCAAAGTTAGTATAAATGAACAACAAACTGCGGTGACTGAT
>CAJXLO010000075.1 GCA_913056525.1 uncultured Psychroflexus sp. | reverse complement strand
CTTTCATCGCCTGATCAATAGATGCCATAACGGCTTTATCAGTTGGCACTTCAATAGGTATCTCTACCATTGTATTTTCCCAAACCATTTCTAAGTGTCCTTTATTAGCTGATAAATTGTCAAAAGAAATACGGAAGGTTTCCTGCGTTCTTTCAATTTTCTGAACATCGACAGTTACCTGAGCAGCGATTTTATCTTCATCCCATTTTTGTGGTGTTCCCCAATTATCTGTTTTGATATAGAAATAAACTTCCCATTGAGATTTCATTGGTTTTGTATAAATGGCATAGCTGCCTTTCTCGATATCGTTGCCTAAGATGGTCACATTATCTGAAAATTCAATGATCGTATTCTCATTGGCTCCGGTTCGCCAAACTTTACCGTAAGGAACGAGGTCGCCAAAAATCGTTCTTCCTCTCATGGAGGGTCTTGAATACTCCACGCTAACAGTTGTAAGCCCTATCACCTGTTCGACCATAGCGTTAGGACTGGGCTGAGGCGTTTCTATCTGAGCTTGTGTCAAGCTAATACTACTTACAATTAATAAAATACTAAATAATGTTCTCATGATGATGAATTTATTGTTTTGGTCGAAAATATGGATAATTCATATATAATCCTTAGTTTTATTGAAATTTTAAAGCAAGGATGAAGTCTACTTTTATAGTATTGATCTGTATGAACATGTGCCTGGTTATGCAAGCTCAGCGATCAGGCAACTTCTGGACGGAAACTGACCCCGGAAAGGTAGATCTTAAGGATGGGATTAACTATTCAGCTGATATAAAGGATTTTAGTACCTTTACATTGAATGAAAACGCCTTGATCGGTTCAATAGATGACGTTCCGGAACGCTTTTCTGGCATTCGCTCTAATACGCAATTAAAGATGCCCGATGGTAAGGGTGGTTTTATCAACTTCAAGCTATATGAAAGCAACTTACTCCCTGGATCATGGGATGACAAATATCCACAACTGAGAAGTTACTATGGGATTTCAGGGAACGCTTCGCTTAGATTGACCCAAACGCCTCTGGGATTCTATGGAATGATACAAAAACCTCAGGGACATATCCTCATCAATCCGTTGACGGATAATGCTTATATGGTCTTTGAAAAAGATAAAGCAGCTGCGACGCCTGAAACATGGATGAACTGTCAGTTTGATGAACAATTATCAGTTGATCTCTCCGTTCAGGATTTCTTTCAGCACCATTCTGACAAAATCGTGGATGATGGTCTTTTAAGAACTTATGAACTGGCCGTAGCCACTACCGGGGAATATGCACAATTCCATATCAGCGAGGCTAATGCAGAGAACTCCAGTTTGGATCAGCAGATGCAGGTCGTCCTTTCCGCCATCGCGGTCACCATTGCTCGTGTGAACTCTATCTATGAGCGGGATTTTGCCATAACATTAGAACTTATCGATGAAAATGATGACATCGTTTACTTTGATGAAGACAATGACCCTTTTTCTAACTTTAGTGCCGGTGCATTACTATCGGAAAATCAAAACAACATGGATAGCGTAATAGGCTTTTCAAATTACGATATCGGACATGTTCTTTCCACCGGTGGTGGTGGTCTCGCCAGTCTCGGATCCGTTTGTACTTCAAGCAAAGCTCAAGGTGTAACGGGTTTGGCAAATCCAATAGGCGATCCATTCGATATAGATTATGTCGCACATGAAATGGGCCATCAATTCGGTGCCACTCATACTTTTAACAATTCTTGCAATACGAATCGAACGGATGCAACGGCATTTGAACCGGGAAGCGGGAATACCATCATGGCCTATGCGGGAATATGTCCGCCCAATATTCAGGACAATAGCGATGCGGTTTTCCATATCGCCAGTGTAAATCAGGTCTTTAACTTTATCCAGCAAAGCAATGGTTCTTTCTGTGGCAATCAGATCCCGATCAATAACGATCCGCCGGTGATCAATACGCCGGTAGCTGATAAGACCATTCCTTATGGAACACCGTTTGTCCTGGAAGTGGATGCCACAGACCCGAACAATGACGTGCTTACCTATAACTGGGAACAGCTTGACAACGAGATAAGTGTTCAGCCGCCGGATTCCTTATCCTTGAATGGCCCTAATTTCAGGTCATTGCTTCCCAGGGATGGACCAAAACGCTTCTTTCCCAGCTACGAGCTTGTCCTGGATGGAGCACTTTCCTCGGAGTGGGAAGTTCTTCCATGGACAAACAGGAACTTGACATTTGGTGTTTTGATCAGGGATAATAACCCATTAGGTGGTCAAACCGTTGAAGACATCGTGGACCTAGGCGTAGCCGATGCCGGACCTTTTGAAGTGACCTCGCAGGATTCAGAAGGCATTAACTGGCAACCAGGTTCAACGGCTACGATCACCTGGAATGTGAACGGAACGGATGCCAATGGCATTAATACTTCTGCGGTTGATATATTACTATCAACTGATGGCGGTTTGAACTTTGATACGACCTTAGCCTCAAATGTAGCAAATGATGGAAGTCATTCGATCATAGTTCCCGACCTACAAGCAGCATTTTGCCGGCTGAAAGTACAACCCGTTGATAATTATTATTATGCGATCAATTCAACCGATTTTGCCATAGATACCGTCGTGTCCAGTGATTGTGATAACTATTTAGATGATACGGCCGCATCAATACCGGATGGAGCAGCTCCCAATACCGCAGGAAGCCCTTTGACCAAGACCCTAAGCATCAGCGAGGACAATTCCATAGAGTCCCTGGAAATTTCCCTGGAGATAACCCATGACTGGATCAATGATCTGGTCATTGAACTAGAAAGTCCAGAAGGGACGACCATTACCTTATGGGATAGGAATTGTGGCGGAGAAGATAATATGAACGTTACTTTCAGCTCAACGGCAACGGAAATACCGAATGATTGCTCCAGCCCATTTACCGGTACGTTTAAAGTTGCCGATGCCAACAATGGTCTGGATGAGCTAATAGGCGAAAGCATGTTAGGCGACTGGAAACTTACAATCACGGATCTCTGGGATGCTGATGCTGGTACATTGGAAAGTTGGAGTATCGATGTGTGCTATACTTCCATCTTATCAACGCAGGAAATAGAAGATATGCCGGACTTTTCCATTACCCCTAATCCCGCTACTGACAATGTTCTGGTGCGATTGCTCAACAACGCGAACGATGATCTGCACATCAAGTTCTATGATATGAACGGCAGACTGGTGAAAACCGCCAAAGTACAGGAACAGGAAACGGAAAGCAATATCGATATTTCGGAACTCTCCAGCGGCGTTTACTTTATCCGGGTAGATGATAGACTACGTTCCACGACCGAGAAATTGATCATCCGTTAGCCATAGCGTAATGACAACTTTATCAGCATAGACAAAAAATTAACCGATGGATGACGGAGCAAAATTATCAAAAGATGACAGGCCATCGTCCAAAAAGGTAACTAGAAGGTCAAGTTTCATAAATGCGCTATTCATAGGTTTCCTTATTGGCATCGTTCTATGGAGCGTTTGGAAGAATACTTTAGGACTGGTCTCATTGATCCCTTTGTATATGATCTATCGGCTCGTCAAAGGGAGTAACAATATGAAAGCATAAAAAGACACCCATTTACAGGTAATTGAGGCATAGTGCAAAGCAGTAAAAGGATCCTTTTCCCTTATCAGTTAGCATACCATATATCAGATAATCTTTTCAACACCTCTTCATTATCTTTTGTATGTGAAAGGTTTATCGTATGGTCTGCTTGAAGGTAGAATCGCTGCCGTTCAAATAAATGTTTGCTGATATGTTCTATGAGGTCTTCTTCATTGCTAAAATGTGCGATCAGTGGTCTGGTAGACTTTTCGCCATAGAGTTGCTTACTGATCTCCAATGCGCTCTTTTGGAAATAAACGGAGACAACATCATCTTTTAACCTGAGCTGTTGTAGGTTATCACCATAACAAGGTGTGCCTCCACCTAGTGCGATCACGCTGTTCTTGTCTGTATTGAGCAGCTCAGAAAGATATTGGGCCTCTTTTTTTCTAAAGTAGACTTCTCCCCTATTCTCAAAGATCGAAGCGATCGAGGCATTTTCCTTTTCCTCTATGAACTCGTCAAGGTCAAAGCGTTCCAGACCTTCCTTTTCAGCTAAGCGTTTTGCATAATAGGATTTACCGCATCCCATATAACCTAATAATACTAGTTTCAATTTTTAGCGAAATATACACTTTATCGGGGAATCAAACATAATAATCTATCAAGTTCCATTCTTAAGTTCAAGCCATTTGGAAAAATACTCCGTTGACCTTAATTGATGATATTCCAGAAAGTTCCTGAAGAACAAGTTTTTCCTGTGTTCGTCCAAACAGGGTAGAATGTGGTGAATTTTGCTTTTGACCCTTGCTATATGGTCTTGTTTTGCAAAATGCGTAGGCAACAATTGATGCTGTTCGAACTGGGCTTTTCTCCAGGCAGATGATGAAGTATATATATTGACCAATTTATCGATGAACTCCTCTGTGGTTTTTGAGATGTAGGTATCGGCAACCCCCAAAATGCCTTCCTTTGCCACTTCGGAAGCTACAAAAGGTAAACCATTACGCATCGCATCAAATAACTTACCCTTTAAACCCGCGCCAAACCTCAAAGGTGCGATCATCAACCTACTATTGTCCAGAAAAGGCTGCAGGTCATCCTGATATCCCAGCAGTTGAACGTTTTTTTTATTCTTCGCCAAATCCCTTATCTCTTGCGGTGGATAAGCACCGATGATATTGATGACAACTTCCGGTAAGGAAGCTTGTAAAGGACCGTAAAGTTCATTGATGGTGAACTTGACCTGGTCCAGATTAGGTTTGTGGAGGAAGTTGCCCAGCATCAAAAGGTCTTTTCGTTCTTCAAAGCTCCTGTTTGTGAATCGGTAAGCTCTCGTCGAATCGAATAGAAAGGGAAGATAGAGCAAATACCGATGATCGATCAGGAAGTGTTGTTTAAGCCAATTCAACTCCGCCAAGCTGATGACCAATGTAAGATCAGAGCGATAAATGGACGCCATTTCCCGGTAAGTTATCTCATTATCAAGGTCGAGCGCGTTCGTCGACAATGAGAGTGAAGGTCGTTTAGCACGAGCATATCTCAAACTATGAAGGTCTTGCAGGTCCAGGACGGTCATGCAATCCGGTAAGGACTCGCGGAACATCCAACTGAGCTTTTCTTCCATAAGAAAGGTATCGAATACCGCTATATCATAACCTTCCATTGCCAGATGTTCCATGAACGAAGAGTCATTCAGCTTTAAATGGATACATTGAACACCGCTACTTTTCAATGCAGCCAAAGTATGATCGACCGGAGAAAAACTAGCTATACTTATCTCATAACCCATTTCCCGAAAAATATCAATGACCTGAAAACTCCTTTTCGCAGCAGCGGTCTCGTCTGGTTTTGGCCATCTGTTGGCCAGGTAGATCAATTTCATTAGTAACTACTCCTTGGTTATGTTTCAAATGTATTGTAAATTAGCCTATATTTTACAACTATGAATCAACTTGATCCGGATACGTGGGTTAAAAACTATTCCGATTACTTGTTCAATTATACGCTATCCCGCGTGGACGATAGGGAAAAGGCCAAGGATATCGTATCCGAAACCTTTCTAGCCGCATTGAGGTCCAAGGATAATTTTAAAGGAGACTCGACAGAAAAGACCTGGCTGGTGGCTATTTTAAAGCGAAAGATCATCGATCATTATAGAAAGATCAATTCTAAAAAAGGTCAGGCAGAAGTAAAAAAACAATATCACACATCAGAAGAGCAAGAAGGCGATTGGCTGGAGGAGAACGCGGACAACGAGGAAGCTAAGAACGCTTTAGAAACCCTGGAAAACCGGGAACTGGGAATGGCCATCGAGGAATGCCTTGAATCCATCAACCCGCGTCAGGCTCGTATATTCAGACTGAAGACCATTCAGAACATGGATACGGAAGTAATCTGTAATAAAATGGACCTAACACCGTCTAATTTATGGGTAAATATTCATCGCGCCAGAAAAGCATTGACCCAATGTCTGGGAGATGAATGGAAAAGATAATTTAAGATATGGAAGACAATATACCTAGATCCTGTCACGAGATCGCTTTATTAAGCGAGAAAAAACAATATCAGGAAGCTAACTTTTGGGAACGGTTGCGAATTAAGATGCATATACTTTACTGTGAGCGATGCCGGAAGTATGAAAATGACAATAAGCAGCTAAGCAGCATTCTAAGCGACGCCAAGTTAGATTCACTCACCGATGATGAGCTTAAAGAACTAGAAAAGGTCATTAAATAGATCTTAAAGGCTAGTTTTGAATTTTTGAATTTTGAAATTCCCTAAATAAGCTCGAACAATTTTGATAAAGCCCTTTTACCACACGAAGTGATCATACGTAGCAGGTCTGCACCCAACTTATCGATACAAAGAAAAACGCGGAAGCTGATCTTTTCTGTGGCTAAAAAATTATTTTTGCGGGATGAAGTTCTCAGAAGAAATAAACAGACGGCGAACCTTTGGGATCGTCTCGCATCCGGATGCCGGTAAGACCACATTGACCGAGAAGTTACTGCTCTTTGGCGGTGCGATACAAGAAGCCGGCGCGGTCAAGTCCAATAAGATCAAAAAGACCGCTACCAGCGATTTTATGGAAATAGAGCGCCAACGGGGTATTTCTGTTGCGACATCGGTTTTAGGTTTTGACTACAGAGAAAACAAGATCAACATCCTGGATACGCCAGGTCACAAGGATTTTGCGGAAGATACCTTTCGTACCTTAACGGCTGTAGATAGCGTTATCGTCGTGATCGATGTGGCCAAAGGCGTGGAAGAGCAAACCGAAAAATTAGTAGAAGTCTGCCGGATGCGGAATATTCCTATGATCATTTTCATCAATAAATT
>CAJXLO010000074.1 GCA_913056525.1 uncultured Psychroflexus sp. | reverse complement strand
AGAACAAGATGCCTACATAGAATGCTAATACGGTCAACTTGGTTACCATGGATCAATTTTTGACCAAATGTAGGAAGGAATCTAAGAAGTGGATGAGTTATGATCCATCCACTTCTATTAAATGGTCATCAAAAGAATGTCAGGTTATATCAAAATATCGATATGGATTTCAGATCTTATCCGATCCTACGATGCGTCTTGAGCATTACCTCTTGGGGGCTCTTTCTCAGCTTGCCCTATTTTGACTGCTTATCAAATTGATTAGAAGTGTTTTTTTCGCCTCCAGCTTTTAAAGCGTTTTTTCCAGCGAAAAAGGATTTATGGTCATCACCAAGGTCAGATCCCGCCATTCGCTGATGTTTTACACAATCTATCGTTTTTCTGATCTCTTCTCGCTGAACATTCCTCACATAAGCCAGCATACCATCATTTCCATAGTAGCCTTTGGTCAACTCGTTCATATGAAGCGCGGTTGTATGATAAGTAGGTAGAGTGATCAAATGATGGAACACACCTGCTATCTGGGAAGCATCATGTTGAAATGACCTGATCTTCTGGTCGGCTCGTTGAGCTAATTCTGTATCATCATATTTTTCGTTCATAAGGTCTGCAACATCATAAGCACTTACATCCTCACTATTTGCTATCATTTCTTCGTAGACTTGTTGTCTAAAATTTAGTGTCCAGTTGAACGAAGGTGAGTTGTTATAGACTAGTTTTGCCTTAGGCTCTTCTGCCCTGATCCGGTTCACCATTTTCGCTATCTGTTTCACATTAGGCGTTGGTGTTTCTATCCAAAGCAGGTCCGCACCGTTTCTCAAGCTAGTGATGCAGTCCAGAACTACACGGTCTATGTTCGTACCGGGAGCAAACTGATAAAGGCCATTATCCAGTCGCTTAGGTCTTACGAATTGACCATTTCGCTTAAACAGCACCTCATCATCCTTGATGTCATCATTATTAACTTCTTCAACGTCCACAAAAGAGAGGTATTTGGATGACAGGTCGCCTGGTTTTTTGCTAACGGGAAGTTTTTGGGTGAGTCCTGCACCTTCAGAATCGGTTCTGGCAACAATGATACCATCATCTACACCCAGTTCTAAGAAAGCATATCGAACTGCATTGAGCTTGGCAATGAAATCTTCATGAGGAACCGTGACCTTGCCATCCTGATGCCCACACTGTTTTACATCGGATACTTGATTTTCTATCTGTATAGCACAGGCTCCAGCCCTGATCATCTTCTTTGCTAATAAATAGGTAGCTTCTTCATTTCCAAATCCGGCATCGATGTCGGCAATGATAGGCACCACATGCGTTTGATGATCGTCTATCAGATGCTGAACTTCTTCTCCATCCTTCAACCTTCTAAAGAGGTCGTTCAGTTCAATGGCATCCGCCTGGCGGAGAAAATCATAGATCTCTTCTATCAGATGAGGGACGGCGGTTTTTTCGTGCATGGACTGGTCCGGTAAAGGACCAAATTCTGAGCGTAAAGCGGCGACCATCCATCCTGACAAATATAAGTAGCGTTTTTTTGTGGTTTGATGATGTTTTTTAATGGCGATCATGTTCTGCTGTGCCACAAATCCGTGCCAGCAGCCTAAGGATTGCGTATAATTGCCAGGGTCTTCATCATAATCGGCCATATCCTTTCGCATGATAGATGCTGTATACTTAGCGATGTCCAGATTTGTTTTAAACCTGTTCTGCAGTTGCATTTGAGCGGCATCCTCAGGATCTATGGATTTCCAGCTATCACCAAATTTGGCCTTAAGCTCGCTGATCCTTTCAAGTACTGATCTGTAATTTGTTTTTTGTAAAGTTTCCATTTTCTTGGTATTAGGTGATTGATTAGATTTTAAATATGATCGTAGGCGACTGTGGTCAGGAATTCTTCAAACTCATCTTGTGAGACGAGCCTTTTGAAAATGCTTGTGGCAAGTTCAAGGTTTGACAGGTCCTTTTGTTGCTCTTTTGCGATAGCAAAAACATGATCAACTTCATCCTTAAAGATCTCTTCAAATAAATAAGAGTCCAATTTTCTCCCGTCTTCGAGTTGGACCTGATTATGTAGCCATTGCCAAACCTGGGTTCTGGATATCTCCGCGGTAGCAGCATCTTCCATCAGATGGTAGAGGGCTGCTGCTCCGTTGCCACTTAGCCAGGCCTGGATGTATAGAATTCCTACATTGATGTTCTTTCTCAGGCCTTTTTCCGTGATACTGCCTTCGGGTAATTCCACAAGGTCAGCTTCCGTCACTTGAACATCGTCTCTTTTCTTGAACACCTGATTAGCTGTTGGCATATATTGATCAAACTCATGTTTAGCCACATCTACTAAAGCCGGATGAGCGACCCACGTGCCATCGTGACCATTTAACGCTTCCCGTTCTTTATCCTGTCTGACTTTTTCAAGCGCTGCTTGATTAGCTTGAGGGTCATTTTTTATCGGGATCTGTGCTGCCATCCCGCCTATGGCATGAACGCCACGTTGATGACAAACTTTAATGACCAATGATGAATAAGCAGCCATGAAGTTAGTGGTCATCGTAACCTTATCACGGTCTGGAACAACAAAATCCTTGTGGTTCCTGAACTTTTTAATGTAGGAGAATATATAATCCCATCTGCCACAGTTCAGCCCTACTATATGATCCTTCAGCTCATAGATGAACTCGTGGAGTTGAAAGCTTGCCGTGATGGTCTCAATAAGTAAGGTGGCCTTAAAGGTGCCTTGAGGAACGTGTAGATAAGCTTGTGCAAAATTGAACACCTCATTCCACCAGCGCGCTTCCTTGTAATGTTCTAGTTTAGGAAGGTAAAAATAAGGAGCTGAGTTCCTGGCTAAGAGCGTTTGAGTATTGTGGAACACGTATAGTCCAAAATCGAATAAACTACCAGATACTTCTTCACCATCTATCAATACGTGCTTTTCATTCAAATGAAGTCCTCTGGGTCTTACGATCAAAACGGCAGGATCATCAGTCAATTGATATGATCTACCAGATACGGGATTTTTAAATTCGATCTTCCTATCATTAGCATCCATAAGATTTTGCTGACCATTCATAACGTTCTCCCAGGTAGGGGAATTACTGTCCTCAAAGTCCGCCATAAATGTTTTTGCACCTGAATTAAGCGCATTGATGACCATTTTTCTATCCACAGGTCCTGTGATCTCAACACGTCTATCCTGAAGGTCTTCAGGGATATCGTTTATTTTCCAGTCTGAATCTCTTACTTTCTGGGTTTCCCTGGGGAATGCAGGAAAGTTCCCTTTATCAAAAAAGGCTTGTTCTTTCTCTCTTTCCGCTAATAGGGAAAGTCTCGCATCATTGAACCTGACATGAAGTTGCTTAATAAAGACTAAAGCATCATCCGTCAAGATCTCTGGATAAGTATCATTTTCTGTGATATTGATACTTACACTTTCATTTTGTAGGCTTGTGTTTAACATAACATTTTGATTTGATGGGACAATAATAAGACAAAAAATCGGAAAAACAAGCGAACGTTCGCTAAAAATAAAAGTTCGCTTTTATATCAGCCAGTATTTTGTGATATATTTGTAGCTATGAAAGAAGAGTATATCAAGTTGATCTTTGGGCTAAAACTAAAGCAGGTAAGGAGTGACAGTGGCTTATCCCTTTATGGGCTGGCTAAGAAGACAGGCCTGTCAAAATCTTATTTGAATGAGATTGAAAAAGGGAAGAAATACCCAAAACCAGATAAAATATCGATCATCTCAGAAAAGTTGGATGTGGCTTATGATGACCTGGTTTCCCTAAAGCTGGATAAGAACCTCGCTCCTGTGGCAGACATCCTTCAGTCAAGGATCCTCAAGGAAATACCGCTTGAGCTTTTCGGGCTAAAGGAGTCTTCCTTAATAGATATCATAGCAAATGCACCCCAGAAAGTGACCGCCTTTATTACCACGATCATAGATATTGCCAAGAACTATGACTTTGGTAAAGAGAACTTTTATTTAGCATCCGTCAGGTCATTACAGGAAGCTAATCACAATTATTTTAAAGAGCTGGAATCCTCTGTCTTGAAGTTCGCTAAAATGTATGGTGTTGACCTGTCAAAAACAGTAGATGTTAGCGAGCTGGAAACGATACTCATGGATGAATATGGCTACAAGATCAATAATAGTGAGCTGGAAAGTTATGCTGAATTAGAAGACCTTCGCTCTATCTATATCCCAAAGACCAAAACCCTACTTATCACTAAGGACATTGATGATGCGCAGCGTTCATTCATCTATGCAAAGGAACTGGCCTATAATTTTCTAAACATCAAACAGCGTTTGTATACCTTCTCCTGGATCAAGTTTGATAATTTTGAACAAGTGATCAATAATTTTTACGCTTCCTACTTTGCAGGTGCTTTATTGATACCTCGTGCATTTCTGGTCAAAGACCTCAAATCTATTTTTTCTAAAAAAACATTAAGAAAAAGCGACTTCCTCAACCTGATCGATCAATATAACGCCTCGCCGGAAACTTTCTACCAGCGATTAACTAATATTTTACCTCATGATTTTAATCTAAAAAACCTCTTCTTCCTGCGTTTTTCATATCATGAAAAAAACAAAGCTTATAACCTGAACAAGGAATTACATTTAGCCAAAGATCAATCGCCTCGAGCTACCGGCACGAACGAGCATTATTGCAGACGTTGGGTTTCCTTAAAGGTGCTTGATCGGCTTGCGAATGGATCTTCTGGTCATGAATTTGACCTTCAGATATCCCATTATCCTAAGGAAGATCAAAAATATCTGGTATTAGCCTCTGCGGTAAAGGATCCTTTTAAGAAAGACCACTACAGGAGCATTTCAATCGGTATCAATGTTGACCCAAAACTCCACCAAAAGATAAAATTCTTAAAGGATGAACAAATAGAAGAACAGAATGTAGGTGTGACCTGTGAAACCTGTTCAATATCTGATTGTGAGGTAAGACAAGCTCCTCCTAAGGTCTTAAATGAAAAATTGAGGGAACAAAAAACCAGTGAAGCGGTAAATGAGCTGATAAAAAAATATAGTTGACTCGGATACCGCTCTATTCGTATTTCATTCCATAAAGACAAGGTTTCTTGTGGTCTAAACCGCTTATAATTTGATATTCCAGTAGGAGCAATAGGTTTTGCTTACGTTCCGGCAAATTTAACCAAAGCTCTATGGAAAAATAAACGTCACCAGTTTATAGACCAGAAGACCGATAAGAAATGGTAATACTATGTAAAATGCAAGACCGGACCATTCATCATTAAGCAATACCTTTATAAAACATGGAAGGTTCAACTAAAAAAGAATTTTAGCTAAAGCTGAATAAAAAAGCTATACCTTTCTAAAAAGCAAAATGCCCCAATTCAAATGACCATTTTTCCCACCATTGATCCAATGCGATAGACCTTCATTCATTCTATTCAGGTATTCCTCACTACAAACCTTTAACAGCTTGTTGTGTTGCGTATTGAGTTCTTTTTGCACCTTAGAATAATGCATGGTAAGTTGGTCCGGCATTTCTTTTACAGCAACTTCTTGAAAACCATTTTTACTGGCTAATTTTCTGTATCGGTTGACCGACCCTAGTTCTTTAAGATGGATACGCTCCAGGATAGGTGCTAATTTATCCGTTTGAACATAATCCGTTCGCATCGCATCAGAGAAGATGAAATGGCCACTTTTCTTCAGAACCCGCGACACTTCCTCAAAAACGCTGGTCTTATCATCACTATGGAGCAAGGCTTCTTCTGACCAGACGATATCAAAGTGGTCATCATCAAACGGTATCGTTTCAAAGTTACCTTGCAGCACCTCTATTTGATCTAAAAGACCTGAAAGTGCATTTTTCTGCTCATTTCTGACATTCTCGGTTTCGCTTAAGTTGAGACAGGTAACGTGGCAATTGAAATGAGAAGCTAAATAGCGCGCCGCACCACCATAACCGGCACCGAGGTCTAATATTTTAGCACCTTGATGAATTGGCAGCATGGAAGCCATTCGCTCAACCGTTCGTTTACTTGCCGTAAAAATATCCTCATCCGGCGATTCATAAATGCCGATATGAATATCTTCACTACCCCAAATGCTATGATAAAAGTTATCCGCGTCTGGGCTGTCGTAGTATTCTTTAGTGGTTTTTAAAAGGTCGTTGTTTTTCATAAAGGTTATTTTAAGGATCAAGCAATTTTAATACCAGCTACCTGTATTCATAGGTTTTTTCAACATTTGTTTGGTATGCTTATAGGTTTCTCCGTCAGAAAACTTCCTTTTATGGTTAGTTGAATTATTAAGCAACTCTTCAGTTCGCGCTCTTTTCTTAATTAATTCTGATTCTCTTTCTACCCAATATTTCTCCCTTTTAGCTACCTTTTTGATTAATCCTTTTTTTAATTTGAGTTTACCCGCTGCCCGGATTCCGTTTTGAGATATTACTTGAATATTATCATTAATTATGGTTTCAAGAAGTAATAATTGGTTTTTAGCAGATAGCTTTTTTAGCTGATTAGAAATCATCAATCTATTTTTATAATGACCATTTGCACTAATGACTTTTAATAAGCCTATCTTTCTCGAATTTATAAGCTTCTCCAAAATCCAATCTGCAATTTTGAAGTAAGATAACCGGTAAAGAATTTTTAAAATGGTTTTCATTTAATCAATTGTTATAAGATCATCAGTAAAATTTATTTAATAAATTTAGTCATCTGATTTTATGAAATAGACCTTTAAGCTTTCCACGAATGAATAAGTTCACATGTGTTTGATACAACTAATTTTTAAATATAATGAAATTTCGTGAATTATAATTTTATCTGTATTTAGAACTCCTGAATTTAAACTCATCTAGAAAACTTCAACTTTATAACTCACTTCTCCCTTCCCTTAACAAAATAAATCCCAAAAGCCTTAGTTTTACATGCACATGCTAAGGCGACTATACATTTTAGGAATCGTACTCGCTTGCGGAACGGCATCTGCTCAAGAGGCAAGGCAGGTGACCGCTACGTTCAAGGTGGAAAAACAAGTCCAACTACCAGCGGTCAGCATCATGCCTTTTGACCTTGAGGTCAGCACGATCCAAGGGCAAGTAATCGACGAGTCGCTTTATCAGGTCGATTATAAAAATGCCGTGATCACTTTTGGAGATCAACTATTAGAGGAATATGAGCAGCTAAAGATCCGCTATAAGCGATATCCGGATTTTTTAACCAAAGAATACCAATTATACGATGAAAACAGGATCGTAGAGCGTTCCGGTAATCAAGATGACCTTTTGTCCCTTCAGGCGCAACAACAAAAAGCAGAAGCTCCACGATCCTTATTTGGCGATCTCAACACGCAGGGAAGTATTACCAGAGGTTTACAGGTTGGTAATAATCAAAACGCATCGGTTAATTCTGAACTGGATCTGCAAATCCAGGGCAATTTATCGCCGGATGTTAGCATTCGAGCTTCTATTCAGGACGCCAACTTGCCCAATCAGCAAGGCAGCTACTCGCAGCGGCTCAATGAGTTTGATCAGGTGTTCATTGAGATCAACGGACCAAGTTGGGGCATTCGTGCCGGCGATATCGACATGCAGGAAAACCGGTCTTTCTTTGGGCAATATACAAAGAAAGTGCAGGGACTTCAGCTAAAAGCCGACCTTATGAAAAAAGATGGTAAACAATGGAACGCTTATGCCGCCGGCGCTTTAGTGCGTGGCGTTTTTAGAAGAAGCGAAATTCAGGCGCAGGAAGGCAATCAAGGTCCGTATAAATTATTAGGTCCGGATCAGGAATTGCTCGTGCTGATCATTTCCGGCTCAGAATCAGTTTTTGT
>CAJXLO010000073.1 GCA_913056525.1 uncultured Psychroflexus sp. | reverse complement strand
TCTAATTGGAAATCTTCCTGATGGATTTGAATTTGCATAATGAACCGCAAAAGTAACGGATTACTTCCTTAAAAGATATTAAAAACTTATTTATCAGAAAGAATGTTTTTTTAGTTTATGTATTTTGTTGATGTTTTGTGAAGTTGATGGCATTTATATTTTTTTAGGCTTCAAATTGATGTGAACTCACCACAAAGTCACAGAGTGCACAGAGCTACTAAGTTTTTTTTAATTTTAATTCGACTTATATTTCAATTCAAATCTATCATTCACCGCTTGATCAACCGCTTATTGATCTTGTTGAATCGGGTGTCAAGTTGAAGGATGTAAACGCCAGAGCTTGATGGACTGACACCTAGTATCGACCGGTCATTAAAGGAGCTGATCAGTTTCCATTGATGGAATTGAGCTTGAGCGGTGTTACAAATTAGAATTTACCTATCAATTAATAAATCGTCAATTTATAACTTTAAGAAAGTCCGATATTACATTATTTACAATAATATGTAATATATTTGCAATTTAAACAAAAATCCATGGATACAAGAGTAGAAACATTCTTAGATCAGGTAAAGCATACAAATCCTCACGAAAAAGAATTCCTTCAAGCTGTTGAGGAAGTCGCGGAAACAGTCTTACCGTTCATAGATAAGAACCCTAAATATCAAGGAAAGAAATTACTGGAAAGGATGGTCATTCCGGAAAGGGTGATCACCTTTAGAGTGAACTGGCTTGATGATAACGGTGATATCCAGGTGAATACGGGCTACCGTGTAGAGATGAACTCAGCGATAGGACCTTATAAAGGTGGTTTGCGATTTCATCCTAGTGTTAACCTATCTATTCTTAAATTCCTGGGCTTTGAACAAGTTTTCAAAAATAGCCTGACCACACTACCGCTGGGTGGCGGAAAAGGAGGTTCAGATTTCAATCCTAAAGGAAAGAGTGATAATGAGGTGATGAAGTTCTGCCAGAGCTTTATGACAGAACTTGCAAGACATATAGGAGCAGATACGGACGTGCCGGCCGGTGATATTGGCGTAGGAGCCAGAGAGATCGGTTTTCTTTTTGGTCAATATAAAAGATTAAGGAATGAATTTACCGGTATACTTACTGGGAAAGAACTTTCTTACGGTGGTTCATTGATCAGACCAGAAGCTACTGGTTTTGGTGTGGTCTACTTCACCGAACAGGTACTTACCAGGAAAAGCGAAAGCATTAGTGATAAGAACGTGGTCATATCAGGTTCAGGGAACGTTGCCCAATTTTCTTGTAAGAAAGCCACACAGCTGGGAGCGAGAGTCATCACTATGTCAGATTCTTCCGGGTACATTTATGTACAGAACGGTATCGATGAAGAGATATTCGATGCTATCCAGGAAGTTAAGAACGTAAAAAGAGGTAGGATAAAAGAAGTCGCTGAGCGATTTGACCGTGTGGAATATTTTGAAGGACAGAAACCATGGGACGTGAAGGACAATGCAGAGGTAGTATTGCCATGCGCCACCCAAAACGAAGTGAACGAACAGGACGCCCAAAAGCTAGTTGATAAGAACTGTAAAGTGCTAACCGAAGGAGCGAACATGCCAACTTCACCAGAAGCCATTGAGCTTTTGCATAAGAATCATGTCTTGTTCTCACCCGGAAAAGCATCTAATGCGGGCGGCGTTGCTGTTTCCGGCTTAGAAATGGCGCAGAACTCAATGCGATATAGTTGGACCGCAGAACAAGTTGATGAAAAGCTTCAAGAGATCATGAAAGACATCCATACCGCATGTGTAGAACATGGTTCTGATGAAGATGACAATGTGAACTATGTCAAAGGTGCTAACATTGCCGGTTTTGTCAAAGTAGCAGATGCCATGCTCGCACAAGGTGTAGTTTGATGTTCATATTTTTTGCCAAAGCGTAGTAGTTCGATTTTAAAAGAAACGTCATTTATTTGTCTTTTTATAGAAGTGTATATCTACTACGTGGATCAAACCAGTTGGTGCCAAAAAAACAAATTTTTCAACATTAAAGTTTTTTCGAAGATGCTCGACAATACAGTCTTGTTGAGACAAGAGCGTCAAACTAGCAGTTTTTTTCCTGGATGATACCAATGATTCCACCTACATTGATGTCTTTACGGATCAACGATATTTTATCGGTCGATCAATAATTCTTGGTTCAAATTGGTTTTAGGATATAAATTACATTAAATTTGCATTTTAGTTTGGGGAATTAGCTCAGTTGGCCAGAGCGTCACGCTGGCAGCGTGAAAGTCATCGGTTCGAATCCGATATTCTCCACTATCACCTATTACGCCTACCTACTCGAATCGGAAGTTGACGGTCGATTTTACATGGGCCAGACCCAGGACGTTGAGCGAAGGCTCGCGCATCATAACAAAGGTTATTCCAATTACAAATCGACCTGACTCTCATCGCCCAATGGCCGATTTTCGTTGCTTGCCCAGGAACAAGAGCCTTATTGTCATCACCTACCTTAACGCAATGACGATCAAAAAAGTTCTTAAGGTCTTTTTTCTATTGAACAAACTATAATTTACTAAATTCGCAAAAATCATTTAATAGATGGACGAATTCTGGATCTACCTTAAATTAGGCCTTACACATGTTCTGGACGTCAACGCTTATGACCATGTACTATATCTGATAGCGCTGGTCGCATCCTATGATTTCTATCGATGGAAAAGGGTTTTGTGGTTAGTGACGATATTCACCATAGGTCATACTTTATCCCTGGTTCTGGCAGGATATGATATCTTGCAGGTCAATATGGAATGGGTAGAATTCCTCATTCCGGTAAGTATTATCATCGCTTCAATGTATAATTTAACAATAGCCGGAAGAAGGAATCAGGACAATAAAAAATGGTTGCTTTATATGGTAACGTTATTTTTTGGTCTGGTCCATGGATTTGGCTTTTCCTCTTATTTCCAGATGCTGGCTGCTAAAAAGGATCAGATACTTACTATGCTCATAGAATTCGCGTTAGGCATAGAACTTGCTCAGGTTATCGTTGTGTTGATGGTGTTGACCATCGGTTTTATTGCAAAAAGAGCATTTCGTGTAGCGAAAAGGGACTGGATACTCGTAACCTCAAGTCTTGTCATAGGTATGGCATTACCTATATTATTTGAAAAATGGATACTTTGAAAGTTCCGTTAGTGTTTATTTTATACTAATGATTTTTCACTCCTGGACTTCTATCATTTTATTAACTATAATGAACGAATAGAATATTTATCTTCGCTTCGATGAATAAAACCCGTCAACTCAAATTCGATCAGGCCTATCTGCGTATCGCTCGCGAATGGGGAAAACTGTCGCGTTGTAGGCGGAAGCAAGTGGGAGCGATCATCGTTAAGGACAGGATGATCATCTCTGATGGATTTAACGGAACACCTAGCGGATTTGAGAATGATTGTGAGGATGACGAGGGAGACACGAAATGGTATGTATTACACGCTGAGGCTAATGCGATCACTAAGGTTGCGTCATCAACCCATTCTTGCAATGGTGCCACACTTTACATAACATTATCGCCCTGTCGGGAATGTAGTAAATTGATCCATCAGGCGGGTATCGTGCGCGTGGTCTATCATCACGCCTATAAAGACCGATCAGGAATCACTTTTCTGGAACGCGCAGGCGTTGAAGTAGAACATTTGGAAGATTTGAGACATGAAGATTAAAAAAGTTTACATTCCGCTTTTAATGGGAGTCGCGGCTGCGATAGGTGTTTTCGTAGGAGCCAATCTAAGCAATGGGTCAACCAACTTTGGACAATTCGATCAAAGTCGTCAGAAGATAAGCCGGCTGATCAACTACATAGAAAGAGATTATGTAGATGATGTGAACACGGATAGCATCGTTGATCTGACGGTAACGAACATCCTTGACAACCTGGATCCGCATTCAACTTACATTCCCAAGGAACAATATAGCTCCGTACAACAGAATATGGATGGCAAGTTCGTAGGTATAGGCGTGAGCTTTTACACCATAGATGATACGATCAATGTGATACGGACCATTCCCGGCGGTCCTGCTGAGAGGAATGGAATAATGGCGGGAGATAAGATCCTCTATGCTGATGAAGAACCTCTTTTTGGAGATGATAAGACGACTAATGATGTTACGGATATTTTAAAAGGAAAAAAAGGATCTGAAGTAGAATTGACCATAAAACGGCCCGATCAGGACGAACTGAAAAAGCTTAGTTTGGAAAGAGGTGAAGTGCCATTAATTTCCGTTGATGCAGGATTCAAGATCGCTAATGAGCTGGGATATATCAAGGTCAACAGATTTGCTAAATCCACTTATGATGAGTTCAACACAAAATTGAAAGGTCTGGTGGAACAAAATATTAAAGGTTTGATCATCGACCTACGCAACAATGGTGGCGGATTTCTGGACCAGGCGATAGATATCTGTGATGAACTACTACCAGACGAGCGGCCTATTTTGATCACACAATCCAGGAACGGAGAAAGGGATACAACCTACGCAAGCAATAGCGGAATGTTCCAAGACAATCCCATATACATACTGGTTAATAAACGGACGGCTTCGGCCAGTGAGATCGTTGCCGGTGCCGTTCAGGATAATGACCGCGGAACGATCGTTGGACGTCGATCTTTCGGTAAAGGATTAGTACAACGCGAAATGAAATTAGGAGATGGCAGTGCGGTTAGATTGACCATCGCACGTTATTACACACCTACCGGCAGGTCTATTCAGCGTCCATATGATCTGGGAGAGGAAAATTATTTCGATCAATTTGCCAGAAGAGAAGAAACCGGCGAACTAATAGATGAGGATAGCATACCCATCAACGACAGCTTACGTTATGAAACTCCAAAGGGCGATACAGTCTATGGCGGCGGTGGTATCGTTCCTGATATCTTCATACCTCAAGACACCATACCGATCAATAAGGAAATAGAGTTTATGTACAATGGCGGAGTGATGAGCAGATTTATCTTTGATCAGCTCAATAAGGACCGAGCTTATTATCAATCGCTCACTGAAGAACAATTGCTTGGCAGGAATGTATTATCCGATACATTAGTGAACGGATTTTCAAAATATCTGGAAGAGTTCAATTTCAATTATGATTTCCAACCGGTACGGGCTGAATTGGAGACTGCACTAAAGGCAACCTTAGCAGAGCAGCTGATCAACAAGGAGGTCGCTACAAAGATCAGGCTTAAGGAAGACAAAATGATACAAAAGGTCATCCAGGACTTTAATGGTCGGCAGGAATAAGAATACGATCACCTGGACCGCTTATCATATTCTTCCTTTAGTTTCCTGGACTGGATCAATATCAAAAGCAGTACCATTGCGCATAAACTTGCTCCAAAACCTATCAACCAGAATCGATTATCTGCTGAGAAGATATCGTCATAATTGACCATCGTCATGCAATAGATCATCAGTCCGATCGATGCTAATATCAAAAAGTAGATCAAATATTTCATGTCAGGGTTTTAAATAAATTATGAATGTTCGTGGCGAACAATTTTACCGCTATGGCCAACAAAATTACACCAAATAATTTTCTGACCACAACGATGCCTTGTTGACCTAACAACCTTTCTATCTTTTTCGAGGATTTTAGCACTCCATAGACCACACCTATGTTCAGGATGATAGCAATGATGATATTGATGATCTGGAACTCCGAACGAAGGGATAAGATCGTGGTCAGGGTTCCGGCACCAGCGATAAGCGGAAAGGCCAGTGGTACGATCGCAGCGGTTTGTGGAGCATCATCCTTGTAGAGTTGAATACCCAGGATCATCTCTAAGGCAATGAAGAAGATGATCAGCGAACCCGCCACAGCAAAGGAGTTTACATCTATACCTATTAAGTTCAATATGGTCTTACCGATGAACAAAAATAAGATCATAAGGACGAGCGACGCGATAGAAGCCTTTTCGCTCTGAATATGACCTACTTTTTGACGTAAGTTGACAATGATAGGGATGTTCCCGATGATATCTATCACGGCAAAAAGTATCATTCCAGCGGTGAAGATCTCCTTGATATCTATATGCATAGGGCGTTTTTGTTATTTTTTGCAAAAATAGCCTGAATTTTAGTTTGCTGTTGCATTTTTTAGGAATTCATCAAAACTTAATAGTCGCGTCCGACTAAGATTCGATATGTTAGACCTTTGAGGCAAAAAGCGTTATTTTAGACAAAATTCAAATAGCTCATTATCAAACAAATAAATATAAAAAAACAATTTATTAGCGTTCTATCAATATCGTAGGATAGCAAGGTATTATAAGATGAAGCTATCATATCATAAGGACAAAGCGTGGTTATGTAAATTTTTAATCGGACAACAATGAAAACTTAACAAGATCTGGCGGTAAATTTTCCTGCGTTATCCTCTAATCCCCTATTTTTGCCGTATGATAAAGATAGAAGATAAGTTAGTTGCTGATGATATCATCGAGAACGATTTCGTCTGTAATCTATCGGCTTGTAAAGGAGCTTGCTGTGTACAAGGAGATGCCGGCGCGCCCGTGGAAGAATCCGAAGAACTCATATTAGAAGAGATATATTCTGAGGTGAAACCCTATTTGAGGAACGAAGGGATAAAAGCCATAGAGGGACAGGGAAAGACGGTAAGGTCGTCGTTCGATGAGCTTGAGACACCATTGGTGAACGGTGAAGAATGTGCTTATGTTACCTTTGATGACCAGGGAACTGCACTTTGCGGTATAGAAAAAGCCTACCGGGATGGTAAAATAGATTTTAAAAAACCTATTTCCTGTGAACTCTATCCGATCCGTTTAACAAAGCTTACCTCTGTGATCGCACTGAACTACGATCGCTGGGACATCTGCGATCCTGCTTGTAAGCTGGGTGATGCGCTACAAGTTCCTATTTACAAGTTCGCCCGGGAAGCTTTAGTGCGTAAGTTCGGCAAGCAATGGTACCAAAAACTGGAAAACGCATTAAAGGAAGATCCATTCGATACAAAGAAATAAAGGCAAAAGTATTCAGTTCGTGGGCTTCCTTTTCATGGTTCATAAATAGTTAACTACTCTTGCTTAGCATTTCATGTAGACTATTAGATAGACCTGGGAGCTCGCTCTCCAATGATAAAGCGGAACGTTTTGAACTAAATCTTACCCTAGCCTATATTGGTATGAAGTATATCCCAAGTTCCTATGATAGCAAAAGGTATTTTTTAACAAAGTATGGCAAACACCATACATTAAGTATACTGGAGCTTTAGTAGAGGAATGGAGGAAATTGATGTTAGAACTTTAGATATGATCTTAGAAAAACGACTTTTGAGCTCAACCTTATAAGGTTCTAAAGTTCCCTAAATAAGGTTGACCGTTTTAAGTTTTAGACCTCTTACTACAATATGGAATAGTTCAGTAATGGATGAGCAGAATAAAATTTTTTATCTGCACCCGATAATCATATCGATAACCAGGATCACCAGGCGAAAGACCGCTGTACTTTGCTTATAGGGTTCGCTCTTACAGGTCATACAAAACTGTAAATCTGTTATCACTTCACCCTTAGTTGGCGAGCTCATGCCAAAAAACTCAAGCCTGTAAAAAAGCTAAATGAATGTTAAAAAAAATTAAGCTACAACGTTTTCGTTATTAAATCCTATAATTTGTTTTATATAATTTTGTGTTAGCTGATGAAACATTTAATTTTATAAAAAATTTATTGATATGAGAATTCATCATTATTTGATTTGTTTGTTCTTTACGTACACGCTGAGTGCTCAGTTAGGAACTGATGTTTTTACAATAGCTGATGATCAAGCTTCTAATTATTCTTCAGGTTGGAGTGATGGAGATAATCAAGGTGCTAATCTTGGAGCCTGGAACATATCAACAAGTGGTAGTGGTACCGCGGGTAACTATATTGGTCCTACCGGACAAGGTTCAACAAGTTTTGGATTGTTCGCAGAACCTTTCAATTCTTCAGTAGCATCCAGACCATTAAATACTACGCTTCTGCCAGGACATTCGATAAGTCTGGACATAGGTGCTACAAACGTTAATGGAGGTGCACAACTGCGTGTTGAGCTCGTTGACAATGGAACCGTTGTCTTCACACTTAAATATGTAGGAGGAAATTCAAATTGGCAACTAAACGATGGAGGTTCAGACTTTAGTTCAGGACAGTCATTTTCCCCTGGAACAAGTACTAATTTTACATTTACTTATGAAGGTTCTAATGACTATTCCTATGATTTTGGAAACGGAAGTGGTTCTAACTTTACAGCTAATAATCCTATAAATAATATAGATGAAATAAGATTTGTCAACGATGGACAGGGAAGCGGAGAGAACTTTGGTTTTAACAACCTCATCGTAGAAAGCAAATACACCATCCCCAACGGCCAGAGCAGTAACGTGACATCAAATACTGTTGTTCCTTATTTAGACGTTCAGAACGGTGGTGAAGTTCAGGTAAATCCTAATACAGCTCTTACAGTTAATAGCAATCTCATTAATGATGGAAGTATCATTTTTATAAGTGATAATTCGGGTTCAGGTCAACTGGACACTTTTAACAGCACTATCTCTGGAAATGGAGTAGTCACTGTAGAACGTTTCATCCCAGTAGCAACAGAAGATACACGCGCCTTTAGATTCCTTACTTCCGCTGTTAATTCAACAGATCCTATTTATGATAACTGGCAGGAAAGCGGAAATTCACCGTCAGGGCTCGGAACGCATATCACCGGGAACAATGATGGAACGAACGGTGTGGACCAAACGGCAACGGGTAATCCTTCTATGTAC
>CAJXLO010000072.1 GCA_913056525.1 uncultured Psychroflexus sp. | reverse complement strand
AAATATGGTGTTTTACAACTCGTTCACAAGAGAACTGATGAAGAAAGCACTAAGATAGGCGTGAGTGTTCCTAAAAGAAAAGTGGCGCTCGCTGTGAAAAGAAATCGGCTGAAAAGACAAATACGAGAAGCTATTCGGCTAAATCCGTCAATCGATCAACTCAAAAATACTTATCACATGATGTGGATGTATAACGGAAGATCCTCATCTTGTGACTTTAAAGAAATAAATACTTCAGTAGAAAAGATCATCTTAAAATTAAAAGAAAATGAATAGAAAGAGAACAGCCGGAATAATTATCGGTTTAAGTTTATTGATCGGTTTGAGCAGCTTTAGATCAGATTATTTTGAGATCGCTAAACAGCTGGAGATCTTCACTTCGCTCTATAAAAAAGTCAATATGAACTATGTGGAAGAAGTAGATCCGGCAAAATTGATGAATACCGCCATTGATGCCATGATGAAGGATCTGGATCCCTACACAAAATTTTATGATGAACAACAGGTGGAAGATGCCCGGATCAATAAAGGAAGTGGTCTCAACAGCATTGGTGCCAGCGTAGAAAACCAGAAAGGTAAGATCGTTTTTAGCAAGATCTATCAAAACATGCCATCGGATAAAGCCGGTCTTAAAATAGGCGATGAGATCGTGGAAGTTGATGGTATTCAAACTACAGAAGATCAGGAAAACACGATGAATCTCTTGAAAGGTGCGCCGGGAACCAAATTAAATTTAAAGGTCGAGCGTAATGGCAGGATCAAAGAGGTTAGTCTGGAAAGAAAACAGATCAAAATTCCTGCCGTGCCGTATTTCTCTTTAACTGATAAGGATATAGGTTATATTAAATTAGATAAATTTATAAGAAGTGCTTCAAAGGAAGTAAAGGAAGCGGTTGAGCAGTTAAAGGAAAAGGGCGCTACGAAGATCATACTTGATCTCAGGGGAAATCCCGGCGGATTGCTTTCTGAAGCCGTGAACGTGGCCAATATTTTTATTCCACAGGATGTGACGATCACCTTCACAAAATCTGTGGTAGAAGAGTATAATGATAGTTATCAGACCCGGAATGAAGCGGTTGATACGGAAATCCCTTTAGTCGTTCTCATAGATGGAAAGTCCGCCTCTGCCAGCGAGATCGTTTCCGGCAGTATCCAAGATCTAGATCGCGGTGTGGTCATCGGTGAGCGAAGTTTTGGGAAAGGATTAGTACAACGACCTATGAAACTCAGCTACGGAACGTCCACGAAGATCACCATATCACGTTATCATACGCCAAGTGGTAGATGCATTCAGGCATTGACTTATGCGGATGGAAAATCCAGAAGAAATGATACATCAAAATACACGGCTTTTGAAACGAAAAATGGTAGGACGGTTTATGATAGCGGCGGCATTATGCCGGATATTGAAACCCTTGATCAGAAAATAAATAAAGACTTTATAAAAGCCTTAAAAAATGATTTTCTTATAGATGATTATGCTACTTCCTTTAGTTATCAAGCATCTGAAGTAGATTCTTTAGATTTTAAATTAACTAATGCTGATTATAAAGGTTTTAAACAACTGGTGAACAAGGCTGATTTTCAATTTGAAACCGCTACCCAAAAAGCATTTCAGCAATTGAAAAAAGCTGGTAAAGAAGACTTTGCACGAGGTATTGATAAAGAAATCAAGGACCTGGAAGAAAGCATTGAAGAACAGGCTGATAATTTAGTGAACGATCAACAAAAATGGATCAGGCAGGCTATAGAAAAAGAGATCATCCGTAGATATTATTATGAAAAAGGCGTATATCGCTATGCATTGGAAAATGAAAAGGAGATAAGCATGGCTATTGATGTGCTGAACGATCCGGAAAGATACCGTTCTATTTTGAATCCCTGATCATGGCGATGTGTGGAATACCATCTTCCAGGTAACCTTTACCAGTAATCTCAAATCCGTGTGACCTGTAAAATTCGATCAAATATTGTTGTGCCGATAACTTGATGGACTGATAAGGATATTGTTCCTGGCAATAGGCGATCGCTTCCTGCATTAACAAATGTCCGTATTGCTGACCTCTGATAGTTGATGCCGTAAGTATCCTACCGATACTCAATTGCTCAAAGTAACTTCCGGGCGGCAAGATACGGCTGTAGGCGATCAGTTGTTCTTCTTTCCATATCAACTGATGTATCGCCTGCAGATCGGCATCATCAATATCTTGATAAGCGCAATTTTGCTCTACGACAAATACTTCAGAACGCAGCTTTAGTATTTTGTAGAGTTCTGTGGTATTAAGTTCAGTAAAAGTTTTAAAATGTGAATCCATATTAGTCCTGTACGATGATGTCCTTTTCATCTTGTTTTTTGAACTCCGGCTGTAAGGTAACGTGGTTAATACCAAAATCCTCACTGAGGTAGTGTTCGATCTCCATCATCAATTCTTCAAGCTCAGCAACCTTCATATCGGATTCCAACTGAAGGTGCGCTTCCAGATGTACCTCATCTTCATTGAGTTGCCAGATATGGACATGATGGAGCAACTTGACCTGATCAAACCGGTTGACGCGCTCCACGATCTGTTCTACCTGGATATCATCTGGTGTGAACAGCATCAGTACGTTGAACGACTTTCTGAGCAATTTGATACTGATCAATATCAAGTACAGTGCAATGGCGATCGTTAATAATCCATCGATCCAATAGATCTGGTAATATTTCATCAACAAACCGCCGATCAAGACGGCCACAGAGGCTAACATATCGCTTAATAGATGAAGATAGGCCGAGCGCATGTTCATGTTCTGCCGATGATCGGCATGGAGTAACCAGACGCTTGCACCATTCCCGGCTATGGCTAATAGCGATAACCAAATGACCAGTTGAGAATCGATCACCGGAACTTCTATGAACCTTTGTACGGCCTCAAAGATGAGATATATCGCGATAACGACCAGCGAAGCGGCATTGACGAAAGCAGCGATGATCTCTGCTCTCTTATAGCCAAAAGTCCTGGCCGTCGATGCTTTCTTGCGGGCAAATCTAGCCGCAAGGAAACTGATGATCAGCGAAACAACATCCGTAAAATTATGGAGCGCATCAGATAATAAGGCCAAACTTCCGCTAAGAATACCACCTACTACCTGCGCAGCGGTAATCCCTATATTAAGCAAGATACTGAAGAACAGCTTGGCAGAATGTAGAGAATGATGATGTTGATGCATGTTCAGGGAATCATTGCGCTATCTTTTCAACACGGCGTTGATGGCGACCACCTTCAAAATCTGTGGATAGGAAAAGTTCCACAAATCGCAAGGCCTGATGTACGGAAACGAAACGGGCCGGAATGCTGAGCACGTTCGCATCATTATGTTGACGTGCCAATTTAACGATCTCCTCATTCCAGCAAAGCGCGGAACGTACTTTTTGATGTTTATTGGCCGTCATATTCGCTCCATTGCCACTTCCGCAAATAATGATGCCTACAGGAGTTGTTTTAGACGAAACATCTTCTGCTACGGGATGGACAAAATCCGGATAATCCACGCTGTTTTCATCATGGGTTCCATGGTCAATGATATGATGGCCTTCGTCCTTGAGTTGTTTAACAATGGCATCTTTATAGGTCGTTCCTGCATGATCGTTACCGATTGCTATTTTCATAATACTGGAATTGAACTACAAAAATACATAATGATGAACTAATGCAGAAGTACTATCATGACAATGGTCGTTCGTTGAGCAGAAGGATATGAATAAGCTGAAAAGCCTAAGTAAGTATCCGATGATGATAAGCTAACCGCTGAACCATGTGAATAAAAGGCCAGGATATTAATAATCAGAGTATTAAAGTAATGTAAATCATATGTTGATCAAAATTTTCAAGATCATGATGCTCAGGTAAATAGGATCAACATGATTTTGTTAATATCTTAGGGTAAAATTTGAAAGATAAATGTTCATCGTAAGTCATTTTTTCTATATCAACTTTAAAATGGATTTTCAAAATAAGATCTTTAATTTTTACTTAACACATAATTTACCGTTTATCAACATGAAATTAGACGCGTCAACACATAAAATTATCATCAAATTTTGAAGTGATCAACTAATTAAAATTGTTGATAGAAATGAGATCTCATTCATTTATAATACATTAAAATTTACACTTCGGTTAATAACTCATTATAGAATGTTGATAATTTAAAATCCAAGCTTATCATTAAAAAGTTATGCTACAAATGAACATCCTATCATAATCATCATTTTGTTTTTTAAATTTTAAAAGAAAAAAGTAATATATAAATATATGTTGATAACTATCTGATCACATCAAAAGAACTTGAGTTGAAGTTATCATAGATCTTCAGGGCTTCTTCATGATCTTCTGGATGGACCATTAAACGGATACCTCCAAAAGCATGGGAATGAAAAGGTAATACCGTAGCTATGGTCTCATTTTTAAAAATATACCTGATATTCTTCTGATCGAGTAAATTCTTTAGAATGCTGTATTCACTTTCATAAGTAAAAACAGCTAATTGGATATACTTATCTTTCATCATCAGTTCATTTATTTCATTAAAGATAAGACAATTATATAAATATATCTTTAAAGTTCTCATAAAACAAGCGCAGCAAACAAGCTATGAGCAAACATTATTCAGGAAAAAGAACATCCTAAAGGGAAAATGTTCTTCATTGTAGATGAATAATATTACTTTTAGCCATTGAAAACAGGAATATGAGTCGTGGAAAAAGAAAAAAGGCTGCAGAAGACTTCACCAGAAAGGTCCTTCACCTTCTCCATAAGAGCAAAAAAGCATTAAGTCATTCAGATATAGCCGAACAACTAAGGATCAGGGATGATAAAAAGAAAAAACGCCTGCTTAGGACTCTTGGGAAGCTTACCGCGGAAGACAAGATCACACAAGAGGAAAGTGGTAACTTTTCTGCAGATGCTGATAAAGACACTTTTGAAGGAATCGTCGATGCTACCTCAAAAGGAGACGCTTATATCATAACGGAGGAACTTGATAAGGATGTCCATGTTAAGAACAAGGACCTCAATCATGCTTTGGATGGTGATAAAGTAGAAGTCTATGTTTTCAAGCAACGTCACAGGTCTAATTCCAGCGGTGAGGTTACTCGGATTTTAGAGCGGTCTACTCACAGGTTCGTAGGAATTCTGGAGAAGACCCGCAACTTTGGTTTTGTCGTGATGCAAAACCCTAAGATGTATACGGATATCTTTGTGCCAGAAGATGGCCTGGGCAATGCAAAGGATGGCGATGTTGTGCTGGTAGAGATGAAAAGCTGGAAGGATAAAGATGACTCTCCAAAGGGAAAAGTGATCGAAATATTAGGAAAACCTGGCGATCACAGCACAGAGATCCATTCGATCCTGGCCCAATACGGTCTACCAGAAGCCTTCCCGGAAGAAGTTAACAAGTTTGCCGATCAGTTGGATACTTCTATTCGTTCCCAGGAAATAAAGAAAAGAAAGGATATCAGGAATATCCTGACCTTTACCATCGATCCGGCATCAGCGAAGGATTTTGATGATGCATTGAGCTTTCAGGAACTGGATAATGGTCATTTTCAGGTAGGTATCCATATTGCTGATGTATCGCACTATGTCCAGCCGGATACGATATTGGATAACGAAGCTTACGAGCGCGCCACGTCTATTTATCTGGTAGATCGCGTTGTTCCCATGTTACCAGAAGTCTTATCTAATGATGCTTGCTCATTAAGACCTCATGAAGACAAACTCACCTTCTCCGCTATTTTTGAACTCGATAAAGAAGCGAGAGTCCAGAAACAATGGTTCGGTAGGACGGTCACTCATTCTGATGCCCGATTTGCCTATGAAGAAGCGCAACATATTATAGAAACCAGATCAGGATCTATACCGGCAGCTACTTCGTTAACACGATCAGATTATCAGGTTGATCAACTTATTGTTGATGCTATCCTACGATTAGATCAATTAGCCAAGAACATGCGTCAGAAACGTATGGACAATGGCGCGATATCCTTTGATAAGGTAGAAGTTGATTTCAGATTAGGCGAGACCAATGAACCTTTAGGCGTCAACTTTAAGACCTCTAAGGATGCTAATAAGCTCATAGAGGAGTTCATGCTACTCGCTAATAGAAAAGTAACAGAGTTCATAGGAAAAAAGAAACCTAAGAAGACCTTTGTATACCGATGCCATGATGATCCCGATGACGAAAAACTAGCCGCATTAAAGACCGTGGTCTCTAAATTTGGTTATCAAGTCGACTTCAAAGACCGCAAAAGTGTTGTCAGGTCTATCAATAAGCTATTAGCACAAGCTGAAGGCAAGAAAGAACAGAACCTTGTAGATACATTGACCATTAGAAGTATGAGCAAGGCCTATTACTCCACGGAGAACATCGGTCATTATGGTTTGGCCTTTGATCATTATTCCCATTTCACTTCACCTATTCGTCGCTATCCGGATGTGATGGTCCATCGCTTATTACAACGTTATCTGGATGGCGGATCCCCGGCCGATCCTGTAGAATATGAAGAAAAATGCAAACATTCCAGCGAAATGGAAAAAGTGGCCACTAATGCAGAGCGTGATTCCATCAAATACATGCAGGTCAAATATATCAGTCAGCACGAAGAGACACAATTTCTGGGCGTTATCTCCGGAGTGACCGATTTTGGGCTGTTCGTAGAGATCATTGAGAACAAGTGTGAAGGTATGGTCCGCGTAAAGGATATCCCTGGTGATAATTATTATTTTGATGAAGAGCATTATGCCATCATTGGAAAGCAACGCGGTAAAATGTATCAATTAGGCGATGAAGTTTACGTTGAAGTACTGAAAGCCGATACCATCAAAAGGAATATAGACTTTCGACTTCTGGGGAAGGAAGATGAAGTAAGCATTTGATCTTCCTACCGATCACTTATTGAATACGAGACAAAGCATGCGCTGCCTGCCTTACATGCCTGAGATCATGAAAAACCAATACTCTAAAGAGATCGCCTAATTTAAATTGAAGCAAAGCGGTTACGGAAGATCTGATCTTGATCTTATTTAAATCAACTGACCTTGAGCGTTCCAACTGATCGGATAATTTACTTTGATGCGTCAAAAAAGTATCTAATATCGATGGATCCAAATCGCTACTTCCCGGGTTCATGGACGGAAAGGTTTTTGTTTTGATCTGATGCTTATCCGGATGTAAGAAATTAGCAAATCGATAGCCAAACAATCCTGCCCTAAAATAATCTACTTCAGAAGATGCGGCCTGATCTAATTTCTCATCTATTTTAGGTAAATAATAAGCATCATACCGGTTGATATGTTCTATACAGGCTAAAGCACTCCAGGACTTTGGCGCTGGTCGTTGGTTTAAATGCTCAATAGATTCTTTTTGAAGCTCCTTTACAATGGACTTGTTTTCTTGTATGATCTGCTCTAGTTCATCTTTAAGCTCTTGCGTTCTAAACACCATTCACGCTATTGTTTTTTATCAAAAATAAAAAAGCGATGAAACTCATTCACCGCTTTTAAGCACACAATTAACAAGAAACATTATTTTCTACGCAAAATTGTAATCTACTTTATCATTCATCCAGGCTTTTTGGATCAGGCCAATAGTTAAGCCATATACAAGATGAAGTATTAGAGTAGATAAAATGTATTTAGGTGTTGAGCTAAGTGATAGTCCGCCATCAATGCTTCCGGCATGAGTTCCAAAAACGCCCCAACCAATGATCGGACTTACAACGAACATCATCATCAACCACATGGCTAAAGCGAGACCAAGTCCAAAAACAACTTTGGATCGGTGTTTAAACAATTCGTGTAAAAAAACACCGGCTATTGCTCCATAGCCAAAGTGAATGATCAATGCTAAAGGTTGTGGTGTGATTCCTAATGATTGAAGGAAAGCAGCAGATGGCGGCATATTAAACGGCGCAATTCCTACTCCGTTGATCGCGATCATCATCAGTATAAACATGATCAATGATCCTGCAAGTCCGCTTATTAATGATTTGATCCATGGTTTCATAATATTTTTATTTTTTGGGTTTTATATGAACCTTAGTTGAGCTATTCAAATAAAACTTACAGCCATAAAAAAACCCGCTGATTGTCAGCAGGTTTATACTTTAGGGGTTTATTTAATGATCAAATCGTCCCGCGACTATTCTGTTCGAGTTCTATTGCCTCAAAAAGGGCTTTAAAATTTCCCTTTCCAAAGGATTTTGCGCCTTTTCGCTGAATGATCTCAAAGAACATGGTAGGTCGCTGTAATACAGGTTTTGTGAAAATCTGAAGGAGATAACCTTCATCATCCCGATCCACGAGGATCCCTAATTTTTTAAGAGGTTCCAGGTCTTCATCGATCTCACCTACGCGATCTAAGAGTGTTTCATAATAGGTTTCCGGAATATTCAGGAATTCAATACCTCTTCTTTGCAATTCAGAAACGGTTTCTATAATATTATCAGTCGCTACTGCGATATGCTGAACACCGGCGCCATTATAAAAATCGATATATTCTTCTATTTGCGACTTCTTTTTTCCTTCCGCCGGTTCGTTGATCGGGAATTTAATTCTACCATTGCCGTTGCTCATCACCTTGCTCATCAAGGCTGTGTATTCTGTGGAAATGTCCTTATCATCAAAGGAAACTAATTGCGCAAAACCCATCACATTCGCATAGAACTTACACCATTTGTTCATTTCGTTCCAGCCTACATTGCCTACCATGTGATCGATGAACTTCAATCCAACATCTTTGGTCTTATAATTCGGGTTCCAGGCTTTGTAACCCGGTAAAAAAGCACC
>CAJXLO010000071.1 GCA_913056525.1 uncultured Psychroflexus sp. | reverse complement strand
TAACCACCTACATCACTTAAGGTTTCGTTCTGATTTCCCATTGCTAATGAACCGGTTGCTCGCAAAGTTACATCGCTGTTAGGTCCAAAATCTGAATCGCCGGGAACTGCATCCAGGTTGTAATTTCTATCGCCCCGGATAAATATTCGATAGGCTTCGCCAGCTGATAAATTTTTTGCTTTTGTATCGGTAACCGCATTCCATGCATTGCTTTGGTTGCCGGTGAAAGAATTATCAAAGGTGTACATAGATGGATTGCCGGTTAAAGTTTGATCTAAACCGTTAGTGCCATCATTGTTGCCCGTAATATGCGTTCCAAATCCAGCAGGTGAATTACCACTTTCTTGCCAGTTGTCATAGATAGAACCATCAGAATCAACCGAAGATGTTAAGAATCTATAAGCTCTGGTGTCTTCTGTTGCAACAGGAATAAATCGCTCTACTTCTACATTGCCGGTAATAATAGATGCTCCGCTAGCATCGGCCAGTTGTCCAGAACCACTAGCGTCGCTCTTAAAGACTACTTTATCGGCTACTACTAAGTTGGCATCTAGATCTAATACCGCATCAGACTCAACAGTCACAAGATTCATAGAGGTAGATGTTGCTATTACTGCGGTGCCATCCTGAACAATTAAATCAGTATTGCTTAAGCTTAAACCATTTGGGTCAATTGGGTCAAAACCGTTTGCGGTGGTATAAACAATGGTATCACCATTTAAATCATCTATAGTAACTGATACACTTGAAGAATTAGGACAAGTTCCTGTTGTTGTATAAGTTACCGTGTAGCTACCGGTGTTAGAAGCACTTACATCAATAACTCCGGTAGAAGCATTGATGCTTAAACCAACTGGTGTGGCAGAAAAATTTCCACCACCTAGACCGGTAATAGTTGGGCTGGCATCTTGTGCTTCCTGATAATAGGTCGTTTCGGCATATGAAAAACCGGCATTATCTAAGGCATTGATGCTTACACTTTGCGTGGAACTGTTAGGACAAGTGCCTGCAGTCGTATAAGTAACGGTATAACTTCCCGGCGTTGATGCGCTCACATCGATAGTTCCATTGCTAGCGTTAATCGATAAGCCTGCTGTCGATGAAAAACTTCCACCACTTAAACCGGTGATCGTTGGCGTTGGGTCGGTGGCATCGACACAATAAGCAGACGCTGAGTAGCTAAAACTAGCATCATCTAAAGCATTGATCGTTACACTTTGCGTGGAACTGTTAGGGCAAGTACCGGCAGTCGTATAAGTGACGGTATAACTTCCAGGTGTAGAAGCGCTGACATCGATAGTCCCGTTACTAGCGTTGATCGATAAGCCTGCAGTCGATGAGAAACTTCCACCGCTTAAACCGGTGATGGTTGGTGTTGGGTCTGTAGCATCAACACAATAAGCAGATGCAGAGTAACTAAAGCTGGCATCACACGATAGCGTATTAAAGTTTTGAACGCCACCATAACTTGTTCCTTCAGAGTTGATCGCATAAGCTTGAAAGTAATAAGTGGTATTAGTGGTTAGGCCGGAAATATTTTCACTAAAACTACCGGTTCCGGAACCATTGGTGTCTTTTGTTACGCCTGTATTACCAATTTCAGGGTTGGTGTCAGTTGATGAATAAACGACACCTCTTTCGGTAACGGTTGCACCTCCATCGTCAGTGACATTACCGCCCAGATCTGCTGAAATTCCGGTGATGTTGGATGCTGTAGTTGTTGAAACCGACGGCGAAAAGATTGAAACTGTTCTTTCATAAGCACCAATATCTACCGCAGCACCTTGTATTCTTGTATTATTTGCTAAGTCATTACTTCCCGAAGATTGAGCATTATTGCCCTGATCAATTGCGCTGGTTGCATTTGATGCCAAGGTAAAATCATCATTTGCTGCATCTGTAAAAAGCGAGCTTGATTCTGAAATATTATTGCTCCCGGATACTGTAGAGCCACTATCGATAATACTATTATAGACAGTTGCTGTTGCTCCATTAAAGGTCTCAATCGTATTTCCGGTATTATCAACCGATGTTACATTACGCAAGGTTATTGTTGCTGATGCTCCAAATGAATCTACCATTGCAAAACCTACGTTGTTATCAAAAAACAATGAATTGATAACCGTTATACTAGAATTTTCATTCATCCCAATTACTGCACCATTTCCAGATTGGGTAACGTTTTGAAATTTACATCTGTTAACAATTATAGTGTTATTTGATTGAGCTGAAATTGCTCCTCCGGTCTTACCACTAGTATCATTATTTGTTATATCGCGAAACTCACAAGCCTCTACATTTAAAGTTATTCCGCTTCCGCTATTTAAATTAACTGCAGCACCGTCATTATTGCTCGATAAGTTTTCAAAAATAATTCCCTTAATCGTGACATTTAAATTTAAACCATCAACATAAAATACTTCTATGGTATTAGAATTATCAGGATCATTTAGTGTTACATCTGGAAAGCCATCACTATCTATGTCACCATTAATAGTAAGATCATCGTTTATTTCCGGAAAGGCATCACTTAATGAAGTACCAGTTATATTTATTGTAAATGCAGCACTAAATGTGATAATATCAGCACCAGAAGCATTGTTAGAATCTATTATTGCCTGGTGTAAACTTCCAGGTCCGTTTGGGTTATTATTTGTTACTGTAAAGGTATTTACAGCAGTGGTTAAAGTTTTTAGTGGTAAGTCATCACAAGTATGTAAAGCTGTATTGTCATCTTTAACTGTTGTAGTAATAGCAGAAGAGATATTACCAATTAAAACTATGAAAAAGTTAAAAAGTAGAATAAGTGTTTCGTTTTTCATTTTTTTAAACTAAAGTTATGTAATTTTTTTTTATAAAATTAATCAAATATATTTATTTTTAAAATGCCGTTAGATTATCTGTAATTTCAATAGCAGTTTTATAGTTTTAGAAACCAAACTCTCTATATTCTTTCATTTTGACAAATAAAAAAATCAACAATGATGTAAATTTGTTTTGAGTTGATGTTCGATCTTATTATTATTGAATTATTTTATGATTAGACGCTGTTTAACGGATGCTCCGTCCTGAGTAATTTCCAGAAAATAAACGCCGGCTTGATGCGAGCCGATGTTTAGTTCAACTTCATTTGATTGAAAATTAGCTTCTGTGGTCATCACTTTTTGCCCAATCATATTGTATAAATTGACCTTAGCTTCTCCACTGAAAGAAGGCGCTTGAACGGTGATATTTTCATCTTCTACCGGATTAGGATACACTCGAAAATCAGCTAAGTCATCCTGATCATCAATTCCAAAGGTTTCCACTTCAAAGTCCACACTAAATCGGTCGGTTGCGATGCTTCCCGGAGTGCTTGCATCTACTGTAAAACTGATTTGATTAGCACCATCTGATAACAAAGTCTGATTACCTGTGTAGTGATCTATTAAGAAAGCATCTACATCATCCGGTAAATTGGAAACATTGGCAACGAATGTATAATCACTACCGGTGTAGCCATTAGTAAACAATGCTAATGATTCACCATCTACTGGCATCGCTCTGTTTTCTATACTGAGGTATTCACCATTGTTCAACCGAGCTAAATTTTCATCCGGATTACCCATTTTCCCAGCATCCATTTGATCAACTGCATTATTGCCGTTGGGACTAAAGTTAATGCCTAACGCATCCGCCTCGCTATCATCATTGTTTAAGGCTTGATCTGTATAAAGAAGCAGATTAATACTGGTTGGGTTATTATCACTAAATACGTCAGTTGGCAACGCAGCTACATCTTTTGCAGATTCGGTAAAGGTTAAATCTGCTGCTCCGTCATTAAGCGTTTGCACAAAAAAGGATTGTCCCGGTTGGACAAATTGATTGGCGTCAGAAGTACCTGCAGGAACTCCGGTTGGAAGTGGTACGGCTACATAAGCACCGCGTTGACTCATATTGGGATCCCAAACCCAATAGAAATTTGTGTTGAGATTGGTTCCTGTAAGGCTATTGATGTTGATATTCGCCTGGTAAGGATTCCCAATCATGTTGTAATAACCACCTACATCACTTAAGGTTTCGTTCTGATTTCCCATTGCTAATGAACCGGTTGCTCGCAAAGTTACATCGCTATTTGGTCCAAAATCAGGATCACCGGGAACTGCATCCAGGTTGTAATTTCTATCACCTCGGATAAAAATTCGATAGGCTTCGCCAGCTGATAAATTTTTGGCTTTTGTATCAGTTATAGCATTCCAGGCATTGCTTTGGTTTCCAGTAAAAGAATTATCAAAGGTGTACATCGATGGATTCCCGGATATCGTTTGATCTACACCATTCGTTCCATCATTATTACCGGTAATATGCGTTCCATATCCAGCCGGTGAATTGCCACCTTCTTGCCAGTTATCAAATATGGAAGCATTAGAATCAACCGAAGATGTTAAGAATCTATAAGCTCTGGTGTCTTCTGTTTGAACTGGTATGAAACGTTCTACCGTTATATCGCCAGTGATCGTATTATCTTCTGCATTGGCCAATTGAGCAGTGCCGGAGTTATCGCTTTTAAAGGTGATGCTATTTGTGGTCAGGTTAGCGTTGATATCAAGAACAGCTCCAGCTTCTACTTGTACATTATTAGCTGTTGTTGAAGCGTCAATATTTGCCGTGCCAGCTTCAATGATAATATCATTATCAACGTTGGTATTACCTCCTGGTACTTGTGGTGTCCAGGAAGATCCATCATAGATATAAATGTTCCTTGCGTCAATACCAAAAGTTCCGCTGTTGACCGTGGCCCATTGATCTACCTGGACATAATAGGTTTGACCTGCATTAAGGTTCCTTAAGCTAATGAATGATGTTAAGTTTGTGGGAGATGAGTCCTGATTAAAGCTTAACTGCGAATAAGTGCTAAAATCAGAGCAATCAGTAACACTATAAACGGCTATTTCCGTATTAGCGAGAGTCCCGCTCTTAGTGGCGATCTGAACACTTCCATTATCAGGAGCGACGAATGAAAACCAAACCGATCCATTAACACCACCATTCAATCCATTATTCGGTTCATTGGGCTGTGCAGTAGCTCCTACATTTGAGAAGTCATCTCCGTTTGAAATAGCACCAACGGTAAGCGGGGTTGCATTACAAGCATCATCATTGATAGGCGTAGTGGAAAAACTTTTCTTTAAAGACCATGCACTAAGATCTCCATTCCCGCAGTTACTTCTCACGTAAGCGTCATAAACCGTACTCGGAGATAATGCATTTGATGTTACGTTAGTTCCCGTGACCGCATTAGCAGAATCTACAGGTGTATCTGTATCAGGGTCATCTCCTGAGTCCATGATCACCCAGTCATAACCATTAGTTGCCGTTGCATCAGCATCCCAGTTTAGTTCTGCTGAGCTTGAAGTAGTATTAGCGACTGTTAAGTTGTCTGGTGTAAAGCAGTCAGGTATAGTTTCTAATATGACCTGGTCTATGAACAATCTTGACCCATTCTGACCGCCACTGGGTTTGTGAAAAGCGATATTCACCTGACCTGAATAAGCGGAAAGGTCAATAGTAGCTTGCTGGTAAGTTGTGTTGTTGATATTGTTCAAAGATAATAAGGTTGTGTTGAGATCATTGACATTTGCGCCATTGGTTGAGAGCTTGACCTCAAAATAATTTGGAATGAACTCACTTTGTACTCTGTAGGAAAATCTTAATCGCTCATTCCCGCTTAGTTCAAAGGTTGGGCTTATTAAGTAATCATCATTATCACCCGAGTTAAGAAAGGTGTAGATCATGGCAACTTCGTCCCCTACTAAACTGTTGAAAGAATAATCCATGTCCCATACGTCTCCATCATCATTGTTATTAATTACGCTCCAACAGTCCTCTGTACTTGAGCTTGAGCTGAAATCTTCTTGAAAAGGTGCAGAAAAAGAACTACAATTTGTTGTGAAATCAATTTTATTAGACCACGGACTTACATTGCCACCACAATTAGACCTTAAATAGAAATCGTATCCTGTTTGTTCAGTCAGACCAGATGCACTAACGGATAATCCTGATGTGATCGTTCCTGTATCAACGGCTGATGATGGATCTGGAGCATTACCATCAGGCATTACTACATACTCATAACCATTCGCCGCCTCAGCTACTGAACTCCATGTGAAATTAGCAGAAGTCGTGCTGACTGATGTATTCGAGATCGAAGAGGGTGCCAAACATTCCGGGGCTTCTTCAACAATAATATCATCTATGGCCATATCTGAATTAAAGCTACCTCCTTTTTGTCCTACGAATCTAATATTAACGGTTTTACCCGCGTAAGAGCTCAGATCGATAATAGCCTGATCAAAATCATCAAAAGAAGAGAATTGCTGCTGGCCTGATATGGAAAATTCAGTGTTGTAAGAAGTTGAACTAACATTCTTCACCTGAACGCTCAGAGTTCCCATCGAGCTACCATACATATGATAACTGACCTTCATTCGAGGAGATGTGAGACCAGATAGGTCAAATTCAGGAGCGTTTATAAAGGCCTGATCATTTGAATTGCCATTGCTTGACTCCGTGTAAATGAAATTCCCATCCTCGGGATCAAGGTCTGGTCCTGTATTGGATGATTGAGTAAAGTTTAACTTAACTACCCAGGCATAGTTCGAGCCATCATTTTGTGGCGATCGACTCCAGCAATTAGCTAATTGGTCACCTGTGCTATTTAAACCAGAAATAGCTGTCCATTGAGAACCGTCTTCAAAATCTTCTGTATACGGATAAGTATCTACCGTACATTGAGCAACTGATCGATAGGGGTTCGCCACAAATAACAAGGTTATCATTAAACTGCTGATCGTGATAACCCGGGTCGCTTCATTCATCATTCTTACTAAAAAAACAAAGTTAGTTCTCACGTTCATAGGCCATTAAATTTTAAATTGGGAAACAAACTTAAAAAACAGGTCACAAAATCCAAAAGTCGGTAAATATGTCTTTTTAGATCACCCCAATGATAAGATATAGTTATAAGTCCAGGTTCAGTTAGATCAAATAAAGAAGTGTTCTATACCAGGGTTATTTTTTTCTTTAACACAACTAAGTCCGCGATAATGCCTACTACAACAATCGAAGAGGTGGCTGCCGGCTATGAGTTGTTCGGGCGATCATCAAATCCAGTCAGTCACGCTGTCGTCCTGGTGAGATGAGCAGAAAACCCAATAGGATAAATGCTTCTTTTACTCTGTTGATGCATTTTTATTATTTCCCTAAAACTATGCTAATCCATACCCAGAAATCTTATTCACTTTTTAGCTTAGTAAAAAATTGATATGATGAATAAAAACTACTTGATTACTTTACTTTTTTGCCTGACCGTAGTGAGTGCAAATGCACAAATTATTAGTCAGTATGTAGAAACCGATGCCGGCACTTCGCCAAAGGGCATTGAAATTTGGAACAACACCGCTGCTTCCATCGATTTTTCAGTCACCAATCTGGTAATTGAAAAAGGAACAAACGGTAACGCACCATCAGAAGATGTAACGGTAGATTCCGGTGTTTTAGCAGCTGATGACGTGATGATCATCGGCACGACTGATCTGCAAACTGCAGCGACAGCCAATAATGTCTTGTATGTTGATAAACCATTTACTTTCAATGGCAATGATGCACTGGTCGTAAAATTAGATGGGGTCACGACAGATGTTTTTGGAATGCCAGGAAGCGATCCGGGAAATAGTTGGAGCGCTAACGGCGTCGCTACAGAAGACAGTAATATAGGTTTACTGGATGGTATCAGCAACGGAAACACCACTGGTTTTACTGATCCGAGTACACGCTTTGCCACCATTTCAACGGCACCATCCGGTGCAAACGGATTAGTTGGGTTTGGTAAAAAACCAAATTTGATCAACATCGACCTCAATAACAGCGGTGCTTCTGCTTATTTTGTTGATCAGCAGTCCGCCACGATCACAGCTTTGAATACAGATAATAGTGACTGGACACTGGAAGTAGGTAAGCGATATTTGATCGATGTCCTTAATTCGGGGTCGCATCCATTGATGATAAGAGATGAAAATGACAACCTGTTACTAGGAATGGCTAATGCTGATGGTTCGTTCTCAACTGATACGGAAGTAAGTTTTATTACTGATCAGGCGACAGGCCAGTTTGATTTTACCTTATCCAATAGTTTGGCGCAAGTTATCAATAATTATGCCTGTCAAATACATGTCTCAAGCATGAATGGTTTGATCAATGTAACCAATTTATCAACTGATGACTTTGCAACAAATGAGAAAGAAGCGTTCAAAGTGTACCCAAACCCGACATCAAAAATCCTCAACTTGAATCAAATGGATAATTACCAAATTTACAACCTAAACGGTCAACTGATCAAATCTGTCAATTCAACGGATAAAATCAACGTCAATGACCTGGCTAATGGGATATATTACCTTAAAAATAGCAAAGGCACGACCAATAGTTTTATCAAAAAGTAATTGAACAGGTCAACTTTATAAAAAACCTCGATGCTTTGGCACCGGGGTTTTTTATTACTCCACGATCACACGCCGTTGAACCCTTTTTCCTTGATGCTCAATTTCAATAAAATAAGCGCCGGTTTGATTTGAGCCTATGTTGAGCTCAACTTTGCTTGACTGAAAATCAGCTTCTTTAGTCATCACTTTTTGCCCGATCATATTGTATAAATTAACTTGAGCTTCTCCTGTGAAAGATGGCGCTTGAACGGTGATATTTTCATCTTCTACCGGATTCGGATAAATTCGAAAGTCAGCTAAATCTTCTTGGTTATCCATTCCAAAGGTTTCTATTTCAAAATCTATGGAAAATCGGTCAGTTGCGCTACTTCCAGGAATACTGGAATCTACCGTAAAGCTGATTGAATTAGCTCCGTTGGAAAGAAGCGTTTGATTGCCCGTATAAGCATCAAC
>CAJXLO010000070.1 GCA_913056525.1 uncultured Psychroflexus sp. | reverse complement strand
TTTTACATGCTAATTTTCTCGCTGCTTTCAGTCACAATCCACTTATTGTTCTAGGTATAGCAACGGGATTATATAAAGCGATTTTATGGTTGAAATACCCTAATAGCAAAGCAGCTCCAAATAATCTATTCTATTACAAAAATACGCCCTGGATTATTCTAATTTTGCTAATAGGTTTTTGGGTTTTTAGGAATATTCCTTTGTTTAATTTTTTACAGCCTTAACTATTTTTTCTTATCCCGTAATTTTTTCTGCTCTTCGGCCTGTTCCATCATCTGTTGCATTTTCCGGGCGAACTTGCCTTTTTTCTTAGGCTTCTTTTTCTTCTCTTCTATCTTGGCCAATATCTTATCATTATCGATAATGTAGTTTTTGATAACCAGCATGATCCCTATGGTAATCAAGTTAGAGATGAAGTAATACAAAGATAGTCCACTTGCATAATTGTTGAAGAAAACTAACATGACTAGTGGTGAAATATACATAATGACCTTCATATTAGGCATACCCGGCTGAGTAGGCTGCGCGTTTTGCCCGGTGGTCATCATCATATAGAAAAATATGGCTACGGATGCCAGGATAGGGAACAAGCTAATATGATTTCCATAGATCCAGGAAATCAGCGGAATATGCGTGTCCCAGGCATAGATCACATCATAACTACTAAGGTCATTCGCCCACAGAAAACTTTTTTGACGCAGTTCGAACGTACTGGGGAAAAACCTGAACAAGGCATAGAAAACCGGTATTTGTAACAAGGCCGGAATACAACCACTTAATGGACTCACGCCGGTCTTGTTGTATAGTTTCATGGTCTCTTGCTGCTTTTTCATCTGATTGTCACCATGTTTCTTATTAATGGCATCGATCTGCGGGCGGAGCACTTTCATCTTGGCCTGGGACAGATAAGATTTATAAGTAACGGGAGATAATAGTAATCTTACGGTGATCGTCATAAGGATAATGGCGATACCATAGTTGCCTATCAGTCCACTAAGGAAGTTAAAGTAAGGAATGAAAAGATACTTGTTGATCGTACCGAATATTCCCCAACCCAAAGGGACGATTTCGTCCAGGTTTTTGTCATAGTCATCTAAAAGTTTGAAATCAGTAGGTCCATAATACCAGTTCAGGTCCTTATTGATACCGCCTCTATCTGGTTGAAAGCTAAGTTCCGCCCTGAATTTCTTGGTGTAGGTCGTATCTACTTCCTCATCTTGCACCAGGTTCTCTGAAATGAACTTCCCATTATCAAACGGTTCTTCGCTTAATAATATCGATGTAAAGAAATGTTGCTTAAATGCTACCCAATCTACTGCTTTATCTTCTTCTACAGCCCGATCTCCCTGTCCTGTATAGTCGCTGTTATCTCCCTCGTATTGATAGATGGTCTCTGTATAACGATTTTCGTAGGAAATACTTCTTGCATGTCGATAACCTTTTAGTTCCCAGTTTATCCTGGCTTTCTCATCTTCAATCAGATCACCAACACCCTTGGAACGGATACTGAAATCCATCATATGGTCCTTCGGTTCAAGGGAATAATAGAATTCTAAATATTCATCTTCACTTGTGTAAGCACGCATGGATAAAGTGTTCTGGTCCGTCCTAACCGGCGAGAAGTAAAGCTCATCTGTTGAGATGTCCCTATTATCCGTTGTTTTGAAGTTCAGTGAGAAATTAGCATTCCCATCTTTTATCAAATAGATAGGTTCTTTCTTGTAGGATACCTCGTCCTTTAGTCTGGCTTCAATGATCTGTCCTCCTAAATGGGAAATTTTAAGTTCTAGTACATCATTCTCTAGAACTTTGTAGTCATTTTCTGTATATCCTTTTTGGAAATTATAAGCAAAATCGCCATATCTTGCTTTTAATTCTGGACTTACGGTTGAATCGTTTACAGCTGAAGGTTCATTTTGTTCTGTATCGATCAATCCGGCGTTGTTGCTGTCAGGTTTTTCTTGCTCCTGTTCTTCAACTTGTTCCTGTTGATCGGCAGGTTCTGGTTGACCAGTCGTTTCGTCCTGATTCATATACATCGTCCAAAACAATATGCCACCGATCAATAAAAAACCGATCAACGTATTAAAATCGAAACTCTTCTTTTCTTCCATACTTAAATTTGCTGGTTTGCAAAAATCATGATTTTACATGAGACAAAACCGTTGATACACCAAAAAAATATAAAAACACTACTTTTTATCGCTTGGAAGCCAATTCTTTCGCGGCTTGCACAAAACTTACGAATAGTGGATGTGGACTTGCAACAGTGCTTTTGTATTCCGGGTGATACTGAACGCCAATGAACCACGGATGGTCCTTGAGCTCAATCGCTTCGACCAGACCGGTCTTCGGGTTCTTACCACTACAGATCATGTTGTCATCCTCAAGCTGATCTAGATACTTATTATTGAACTCAAATCGATGTCTATGTCTCTCTGATATCACGGTTTCTTGATAGATCCCGGCGATCCTGGACCTTGCTTTCAACTTACACTTCCAGGCTCCCAGTCGCATGGTGCCTCCTTTTTCCTTCAGATTTTTCTGTTCTTTCATCAGGTCGATCACAGGTTCAGGTGTCCTGCTGTTCATCTCGGTAGAGTTGGCCTTTTTAAGGCCTTTTACATTTCTGCAATACTCTATCACCGCCATTTGAAGTCCCAGACAGATACCAAAGAAAGGTACTTTGTTCTCGCGTGCATATTTTACAGCGGCGATCTTGCCTTTGATCCCGCGTTCACCAAATCCGGGCGCAACCAGAATGCCGTCCAGGTCTTCTACTTTTCTCCTCTCTTTCTTATCTGCAATGAACTCTGAATGGATACTAACTACTTCCACGTTCACGTCATTCATCGCACCGGCGTGGATAAAGGATTCCAATATGGATTTATAAGAATCCTGTAGTTCCACATATTTACCTACCAGACCTATCTTTACCACATCAGAAGCGTTCTTGTGCTTTCTTAAAAAATCGTTCCAACTTTCCAGATCACTGTCGTTCCATTTGTAGATGCCCAGTTTTTTTAAAGTGATCTCATCCAACCTTTGTTCCAGCATCAAATTAGGTACATCATAGATGGTTGATGCGTCTAAGGATTCTATCACAGAATCTTTGTTGACATTGCAGAACAAGGCCAATTTTTGTTTTAGATGTTCTGATAGATTATGCTCGGTCCTACAGACGAGAATGTCCGCATTGATACCGCTTTCCATCAATGTTTTTACGCTATGTTGGGTTGGTTTGGTCTTGAGTTCCCTGGCGGCCGATAAATAAGGGATCAGGGTGAGATGGATGACCAGGGAATTCTCTTCACCGAGTTCCCATTTCAACTGTCTTACCGCTTCTATATAAGGTAAGGATTCTATATCACCTACCGTTCCGCCTATCTCCGTTATCACGATATCGTAATCGCCTTCTTCTCCTACAAGTTGTATCCTGCGTTTGATCTCGTCCGTTATATGTGGAACCACCTGGACCGTTTTTCCCAGGAAGTCACCTTTCCGTTCCCGGTTGATGATATGCCGATAGATCCTACCGGTGGTCACATTATTGGCCTGTGAAGTGTTGACATTGAGGAACCTTTCATAATGTCCCAGGTCAAGATCGGTCTCTGCGCCATCTTCCGTGACAAAACATTCGCCGTGTTCATAAGGATTGAGCGTTCCTGGATCGATGTTGATATAAGGGTCAAGCTTCTGGATCGTCGTTTTGAACCCTCTGGATTGAAGCAGTTTAGCCAGGGATGCCGCAATAATTCCTTTCCCGAGTGACGAAGATACTCCACCCGTCACAAAGATGTATTTTTTTTGGGACATGGTTTGGATTTGTCAATTCGGGATGTAAAAATAGGATTAATTATTGATCTGAATGAACTGTTCAAGATGATTTATTCATCGCTTACTTAACTTTAAAGGCTCTCGACAAGGTAAATTCATTCAAACCAGGAAACGTTTCCACGACAATAAAACAAAAAAGCCCTACATTGCTGTAAGGCTTAGATTAAAAAGCTCCTCCAGCTGGACTCGAACCAGCGACACCCTGATTAACAGTCAGGTGCTCTAACCAACTGAGCTATGGAGGAATTTAGCGAATGCAAATATAAACCTTTTTTATATGGGCAAAAATATTTTACTTAAAAAAATAGCGATAAATATCATTGCCGTTAGCGTATAGTACAAGTGCGATCAGGAGGAAAAAACCGATCATCTGAGCATATTCCATGAACTTATCGTTGGGTTTTTTGCCGCTAACGATCTCATAAAGCAAGAAGGCTACGTGGCCGCCGTCCAGTGCTGGGATGGGCAAAATGTTCATGAACGCCAAAATAATGGAGATAAGTGCGGTCGTGCCCCAGAAGCCTCGCCAATCCCATTGATCTGGAAATAAACCACCGATAGCTCCAAAACCGCCTACTTGTTGCGCGCCTTTTTTCGTGAAAACATAGCTGAACTGGGCCACATAATCGTGTAGCGTCCAATAGCCAAAGCTCACGCCTGCAACTATACCTTCACCTATACCGTACTTTCTGGTCTGTGCCTTGAGGTCCTGACCGGACATGATGCCGATCATTCCGTTCTCATTTGGCGTCAACTTTATTTCTCTTTTATGGGGAACATTTCCTGAAAGCTCACCGCTACTATAATTATTGTTGATAACTGCAAGTTGTATCTCTTTACCAGGGTTTTTATTGACAAGCGACTTGAACTCATGCCAGTGATCGATGTTCGTGTTGTTAACGGCGATGATGCTGTCTCCTTTTTTCAACCCAGCTTTAGCAGCGGGTTTCTCCGGCAGAACGCTATCGATCACCGCAGAACTGATAGGATTGAACGCCCTGAGCTCGCCGGCTTTGAAAAGTTTTTGACCAATGTCTTCAGGCAGGTTGATGCTTTCTTTCGTTCCATCAGGATGTCTAACGGAGATACTGGAAACATCCCTGACCATCAGATATTTGTTGATATCGCTAACACTTTCTACCGGTTTTCCGTTCATTTCCAGTACATCATCGCCGTCCTGAAATCCCAGCTCTTCCATGGTCTTACTGACCGCAAAACCCTTATCCACACTTTCTGGGGAAACGTAGGTTTTACCCCATACGATCATCATCATGGAATAGATCACAAATCCCAGGATTATGTTCACGGTAACGCCACCTAACATAATGATCAAACGCTGCCAGGCTGGTTTGCTCCTGAACTCCCAGGGTTTTGCCGGTTGGCTCATCTGCTCTTTGTCCATGCTCTCATCGATCATACCGGCGATCTTTACATAGCCGCCTAAGGGTAACCAACCTATGCCATACACCGTTTCCCCGATCTTTTTCTTGAACAGGGAGAACTTCACGTCAAAGAACAAGTAGAACTTCTCCACCTTGGTCTTGAACAATTTAGCGGGTATGAAATGACCTAGTTCATGGAGAACGATGAGCAAAGAAAGGCTCAATATCAGCTGAATGGCCTTGATCAAAAAAGGATCCATAGTAAGTTTTGAAAAATTTGAAATGCAAAAGTAATGCTTTATTGATACTTGAAAAACAAAGCGTCAAGACTTACAGCAAATTAACTTTTTTTTGGAATCGAACGGTGATCGATGAGCGGCGCTTGTTCTTAAATTTGCAAAAAACATAAAATGCTTAAATTCTTTGCTAAGTATAAATTTTTTGGTGTTGTGATGCTGATATTATCCGTCATCATCATGACTACTTTATATAACCTTTATCAACCTGAGAAGCGACTGCCGGTCTATCAGCCGAACATGGTAACGAGCCAATTAGTAGATACGACCGTACAATATATCAGAAACCATCACAAGATCGGCAAGTTCAAGTTGATCGATCAGAAAGGGGATACGATCACTCAGCAGCATTTAAAAGACAAGATCTATGTAGCCGATTTTTTCTTTACGACCTGTCAGAGTATTTGTATTGATATGGCGAAAAGCATGCAAACCCTTCAAAAAGAATTCAGCAACGATGATGAGATCATGCTGGTTTCCCACTCAGTTACCCCAAATATTGATGACGTTGAGCAGTTACAGAAATATGCTGATCAAAAAAATGTGGATCGTGATAAATGGATATTGCTAACCGGACCTAAAAAACATATTTATGAGCTTGCCAGAAAACACTATCTGGTTGCTAAATCACAAGGTGATGGCGGGAAATATGATATGGTCCATACGGAGAACTTTGCATTAGTGGATAAAGAAAAACGCATCCGCGGATTTTATGACGGAACTAATCCGGAAGAAATTGATGATCTTATCGATGATATTGCTGTTCTTAAGAAAGAATATAAAGAAGATTGAAATTTATATGTTGCTATCGATCACTAAAATATCGGCTGAAAAAGAAAGTACATTATCGCTTTCATCAGATAATGCTCATAGAGGGAAACTATTTTTATACGATCTACAAAACGATTCGCCGATAGGCAGGGAACCTAAATAGATAAGTATCATTTTTCATTAAAATTTTAACGGGAATGTCCGCTAAACGATAGTAGTTTATTACTTTTGTTTTTATCAAATCTAAATAAATTACTAGTGACGGTTGCAGATCTTAAAAAAGGGCAAAAGGCTATCATTACTGATAGTTCTGCTCGTGATATTCCACTTAAATTATTAGAAATGGGTTGCTTGCCGGGTAATGAAGTCTCACTTCTGCACATCGCTCCATTTAGCGATCCCATGTACCTGACGATGAACGATACGCACCTGGCGATAAGGAAACAGACCGCCGCCTTAATTGAAGTGGAACTGGAAGACTGACCGTATGGGAAAACAGATCAATGTCGCATTAGTAGGGAACCCGAACACAGGAAAGACATCCGTGTTCAATCAATTGACCGGATTGACCCAGAAAATAGGGAACTATCCGGGAATCACCGTTGAGAAGAAGGAAGGCGTCACCAAAATATCACGCATCCTTACCGCGCATATTCTAGACCTGCCGGGAACCTACAGCCTTAATGCTTCATCGCTGGACGAGAACATCGTCATAGAACTGCTATTGAACAAGAACCATAAGGATTATCCCGATGTTGTGGTCGTGGTTAGCGACATTGAGAACCTTAAACGTAATCTTCTGTTGTTCACGCAAATAAAGGATCTAGGAATCCCCACGATCCTTGCGATCAATATGGCAGACCGTATGGAGCGGAAAGGCATAGAGCTAGACATCCCTCAAATGGAAGAGCAGCTCAAAACCAAGATCGCCCTGGTAAGTGCGCGGAAGAAAACTGGCTTTGATGAGCTTAAAAAGCATATTAAGAACTATTCGCTCTTACCTACAACGCCTTGCTGTAATGTTTCCTCCATAGATAAGAGCTATTTTGATAAATTACAACAAACTTATCCTGAGCAGGAACGCTACAAGTTATGGTTGCTGATCACCCATGATGCGAACTTTGGCGAACTGGACCGCAAGACCATAGCGTCCAGGAACGGATTGCCACAAAAAACAAAGGATGAGATCAAAAAACTACAACATAAGGAAGTCGTAGCGCGCTATCAGTTCATCAATGGTATGCTGAAGGCTTGTTTCAAGCAAGACCTGAACCTGGCTAAAGGAATGCGCGCTCAGTTAGATAAGGTCTTAACACATCCGGTTTGGGGATATCTGGTTTTCTTTGTTATCCTTCTTCTGATCTTTCAGGCGATATACGATTGGTCCACTATTCCGATGGACTGGATAGATGAAGGTTTTGCTTATTTGGGACAATGGGTTAAGCTTAATCTTCCTGCCGGTATGTTTACGAACTTACTGGCAGAAGGTGTTGTCCCCGGAATTGGCGGAATCGTGATCTTTATTCCACAGATCGCTATGTTGTTCCTGTTCATAAGTATTCTGGAAGAGACCGGCTATATGAGCCGCGTAGTATTCCTGATGGACAAGAGCATGCGGAAGTTCGGTCTGAGCGGAAAAAGCGTGATCCCGCTAGTTTCTGGCACGGCCTGTGCCATTCCGGCGGTGATGGCGGCGCGCAACATAGAAAACTGGAAAGAGCGACTGATCACGATATTAGTCGTTCCGTTCACCACCTGTTCTGCCAGGTTGCCGGTCTATTTGATCATCATATCGCTGGTCATCCCTGATGAACATCTGCTGGGCATCATCAGTTATCAGGCATTGGCCTTAATGGCGATGTACATCATAGGTTTTGGTGCGGCGATCGCAGCGGCCTGGATCGCGAACAAATCTTTACGAGTAGGTACCAGGTCGAGCTTTGTTATAGAAATGCCGGACTATAAATTGCCGATATTCAAGAACGTAGGATTGACGGTCGTGGATAAGACCAAAGCTTTTGTGGTAGGTGCTGGAAAGATCATCTTATCGATATCGATCATACTATGGGTGCTCGCAAGTTTTGGTCCATCCGATACTTTTGGTAATGCGCGAAAGAACGTGCAAGCTGAAATGGCATCGACCGACCCAATGCCACAGGGCGTGGATATGGAACAAAGGATCGCTTCCTATAAGCTGAAGCATTCTTATATGGGGATCATGGGACGCGGTATAGAACCGGCCGTAACACCACTGGGCTATGACTGGAAGATAGGTATAGCGCTGATCAGTTCCTTTGCGGCACGAGAGGTTTTCGTGGGAACATTGGCCACCATCTACAGCGTAGGTTCGGATAACCAAATAACCATTAAAGAACGTCTGGCGGGCGAGAAGAACACCGCCACAGGAAAACCTTTGTTCACTTTAGCCAGTGGGATCAGCTTGCTGCTTTTCTATGCCTTTGCCATGCAATGTATGAGTACCCTGGCGATCGTAAAACGAGAGACCAACTCCTGGAAATGGCCGCTTTTACAGTTGTTCCTGATGACAGGTTTTGCTTATCTCACTGCGCTGATCGCTTATCAGTTATTAAATTTGTAATATTATGATTCAAGAGATATTAGTTGGCGTAACCGTATTAGCCGCCGTAGGTTATTTGGTCAAGAAATTCTTTTTTAAGAAGAATTCCTCTAATTCCTGTGGTTCGGGAAGTTGTGGATGTGGATGAAATACAACACTTCATCATCTTTACTCAACAACTCATCTTATTTTATTTCTTCAAATGAGCCTTTAAAAAGTTCTTTGTAGAAAAATTCAGAATATGAAAACGCTTATTCGTTTTACTCTTATATCAATTCTTGTAGCTATATTTATTAGACTGGTCAATTTTTCATTAAATGACTTTGAAGTTAAGGAACTCCTGGAATACAGGTCTTATTTGATCAGTTTTATGTATGCTTTTATCATTGGGATCGTCAATATTGTTTGCTTTAATAC
>CAJXLO010000069.1 GCA_913056525.1 uncultured Psychroflexus sp. | reverse complement strand
TCCGATGGCCTTCATCGTAGAACAAGCCGGCGGAAAAGCATCAAACGGATATAAACGCATTTTAGATATCCAGCCGAAACAGTTACATCAGCGAGTCCCGTTTTATTGCGGAAGTAAGAATATGGTAGAAAAATGCGAATCTTTCCTCGCAAAAGCGAAATAGCCTGTTTTTATATTGTCATTTTGACCTTGCTCTGCGAAGTTTATAACTTCGCAGCCATATTTGATCTTGAAAAACCTTGCTCTGCAAAGTTTAAAACTTTGCAGTAATATTTCATTTAAAAAAATTAGGTATAAAATCATAAAATAGTTTTTTAGCAGCGCAACAGGTACGAAGTTGCAAACTTCGTACAGCATTGAACCTCGCTCTGCAAAGTCTCGCTCTGCGAAGTTTATAACTTCGCAGCCATCTTTTGTTTCCTTGCTCTGCGAAGTTTCGAACTTCACAGTAATCTTCTTACTTTCTGTAATATGGTATAAAATCATAAAATACTTTTTTAGCAACGAGATAGGTACGAAGTTGCAAACTTCGTACAGCATTGAAATAGTTTTTTTAGCAACGCAATAGGTACGAAGTTGTAAACTTCGTACAGCACTTATCTTGCTCTGTCTCGCTCTCTCGCTCTGCGAAGTTTATAACTTCGCAGTAATCCTTTAACTTTCTGTAATATGGTATAAAGTCATAAAATGGTTTTTTAGCAACGCAACAGGTACGAAGTTGCAAACTTCGTACAGCACTGTTGCAAACTTCGTACAGCACTTATCTTGCTCTGTCTCGCTCTGCGAAGTTTATAACTTCGCAGCCATTATTGATCCTGAAAAACAGGGTATGAAATCACAAAACGTTTTTAACTTCGAATACATTTTCTCAATAAAAGATCTCACTCTGTGAATTTCTCTGTGTACTTTGAGACTCTGTGGTAAAACTCCTCTATAATCCTAAAGAAATTTTGAACTTGTATTCTAAGTGTTCTTACATCATGCATATCTTCCCAATAAGATCATCAAACTTTCTACCACTTCAAAAGATCAGAGATCTATACTATTCTCACCTCAATTGATACTTTTTTAAGCCTAAAAAGAAACCTATATTTGCCGGCTGAATAAAAACGGATATTTAGTTTATGAAAGAACTTCTACATAAATACGAGCAAAAAGAACCGGAGATCGTTTTCCATTGGAACGACCCAGAAACAGAAGCCAAAGGCTGGACGGTCATCAATTCCCTTCGCGGCGGTGCGGCCGGTGGCGGAACAAGAATGCGAAAAGGCCTGGATAAGAATGAAGTGATATCGCTGGCTAAGACCATGGAGATCAAGTTCACCATTTCCGGACCGGCTATAGGTGGCGCTAAATCAGGCATAGATTTTGATCCAAGCGATCCTCGGAAAAAAGGCGTTTTAGAACGTTGGTATAAAGCGGTATCGCCTTTATTAAAAAGCTATTATGGAACCGGTGGCGACCTCAATGTAGATGAGATCAATGAAGTTATCCCGATCACGGAAAATTGTGGTGTTTGGCATCCGCAGGAAGGTGTTTTTAACGGGTTCTTCCAGCCCTCAGAAGCTGATAAGATCAACCGCATCGGTCAATTGCGTAATGGCGTGATCAAGGTATTAGAAACTGATAAATATTCGCCGGATACCAATCGGAAATACACCGTAGCTGATATGATCACGGGTTTTGGCGTAGCGGAATCGGTTAGACATTATTATAAGATCTATGATGGCAATGTCAAAGGCAAAAAAGTTATTGTTCAGGGATTTGGGAACGTAGGTTCAGCAGCAGCGTTCTATCTATCTAAAATGGGCGCAAAGATCATCGGCATTATCGATAGAAATGGCGGTTTGATCGATCAGGAGGGTTTTTCACATCAAGAGGTCACAGATCTTTTCTTACACAAAGACGGCAATGAACTGGTAGCCGATAATATGCTTTCTTTTGATGAGGTCAACCGGCAAATTTGGCAACTGGAAGCTGATGTCTTTCTACCTTGCGCAGCCTCTCGGTTAGTAGAGAAAGAACAGATCGACAGCTTGATCAATAACGGATTAGAGGTCGTAGCCAGCGGCGCGAACGTACCTTTTGCCGATAAAGGCATCTTCTTTGGACCGATCATGGAATATGTAGATAACCAGATCAGTCTTATCCCGGATTTTATAGCTAATTGCGGAATGGCGCGCGTATTCGCTTACTTCATGGAGCGCCGCGTCCAAATGACGGATGATGCCATTTTTAAGGACACCTCCATTACTATTGAAAATGCGATCCAAAATACATTTGATCACAACAGCGATAAGAAGAATATCTCGCAGGCTGCATTTGAACTCTCATTGAATCAGCTTTTATGAAAAAGGAACTTAAATGACCAGATGAACATCAAAAATTTCAGGAGTTCAATTGGATGATAGATGAATAAGTACGAAAGTGAAAAACAAGCATTGATACTTTTTGATTCTTTGTTCCTTAATTACAGGAATTCAATTTTTTAATTTCAGGTTATATGTCTCTTTCCGCTATAAGCTTTTAAACTTTTGGGTTATATTTGACGCCATTTAACTGACCTATGATCGCTTTACTCATCACCATCTTCATTATCGGCTATTTGGCTATTACTTTGGAGCATCCGTTAAAATTAGATAAGGCCGTTCCGGCATTGATCATGGGAACCAGTATGTGGGCTGTTTTGGGGATCGCTTTCCATCAGGGTTGGATAGATATTATCAACGAAGAAGGAGAAGTGTTTTCCATGCTGAATGGAAATAAAGATGCCGCTCATAATGGTTTTGAACATAATTTGATCGTTCACTTTAGCAAAATTGGGGAAATATTGTTTTTTCTGATCGGCGCGATGACCATCGTAGAGATCATCGACCTGCATCGTGGCTTCGGTATTATCAAAAAGGCCATCACCACCAATAACAAGAAACGATTGTTATGGACGCTCGGTATCTTAGCATTCGTATTATCTGCCATCATAGATAATTTAACAGCTACTATTATTCTTATCACTTTACTAAAAAAGCTATTAGCAAGAAGGAAATATCGTTTATGGTTTGCAGCTATGATTATTATCGCGGCTAACTCGGGTGGTGCCTGGTCACCTATTGGTGATGTAACCACGACCATGCTTTGGATAGGAGGGAAAGTTTCTTCTATTGGATTGTCAGAACACCTCATTGTTCCTTCTATAGTTTGTTTCATCGTTCCTTTTTTCATTGCCATCAGGTTAAAGCCTTTCCGCGGTAGCGCTATGCGAAAGGAAATGATAATCAATGAGGAGGCGGAACGTTTACTGAGCAGCAAGACCATGCTTTACGTAGGACTTGCCGGAATCGCCTTCGTGCCTGTTTTTAAGATAGCTACCGGTTTACCTCCGTATCTAGGGATGATGTTCAGCTTAGGAGTGATATGGCTGGTATCAGAATATATCAAGCCGGAAAAGAACATGAAGCGTGATCGTCGTCATCTTTATTCTACGCATAAAGCACTTTCCAACATAGAGTTCTCCGGTATCTTGTTCTTCATGGGAATACTATTAGCGGTAGGTGTCTTGGAAAGTATTGCTATCAATAGCAGTACGGGAACAAGCATCAATGCCTTGCGCTATGTTGCAGAAGCCATTTCTAATGAAATCCCCAATATGGACATTGTGGTCATACTGATAGGTGTACTATCTTCCATCATCGACAATGTTCCGATGGTGGCCGCGACCATGGGAATGTACGATTATCCCGCAGATCATCCTATGTGGCATTTCATCGCCTATTCCGCTGGTACTGGCGGGAATCTCCTGATCATTGGAAGTGCAGCTGGCGTAGCGGCCATGGGTATGGAAAAGATAGACTTTTTGTGGTATCTAAAAAAGATCACTTGGCTGGCCTTCATCGGATTCATCGCTGGTGCACTGATATTCATTTTGATAGAGAACAATTTCTATTCTTAATTCCCTGTATTAATTTATAGATAAAGCATTCTGAATGTTTGACGATTAAAATCAATAGATTGATCATGTCCGAATAAGAAGTAGGATCTAGATAAAATCCAAAAAGCTCATTATCAATTATGTAAATATCAAGAAAGCAATTGATTAGCTTACTATCAACCCCGTACTATAGCTGGTATTATAAAATGAAGATATCATATCACTTATTATAAGTACAGATCATGGTTTTTTAATTTTAATCGGGCAACAATGTTATTGAATAAGCACTTTTATTCCACGTTTGTTAATATATTAATAATTCAGTGAGAAATTTAGTTGAAGATCAATTGAAAAATCCAAATTCATATCATGAAACGTAAAATTCCACAAGTCTATCAAATCAAAGAGCCATTAGAAGCTGAACGATACCTTATCAATGGAGAGCTAAAACAATGGTCAGGTAAAATGACGCCAGTCAATTCCACAATTTCATCTACAGAAAAGCATCAGCCTACTTATCTGGGAAGCGTCCCCGAGCTTGAAGAAGAGCAAGCCCACGAAGCCCTTGACGCGGCCGTGAAAGCTTATGATAAAGGAAAGGGTGACTGGCCAACGATGCGCGTCAGTGAACGCATTCAATGTATTCGCATGTTCGTAAGACAAATGGAACAAAAGCGCGCGATCATCGTGAAGTTGATCATGTGGGAAATAGGCAAGAACCTGACCGATGCGCAAAAAGAGTTCGACAGGACCGTTAAGTATATCTACGATACGATAGACGATTATAAACAGATGGACCGGGATGCCGCAAAATTTGAAAAGCAAAGTGGCGTTTATGCCCATATACGTAGAGGTCCTTTGGGCGTGGTACTATGTTTAGGTCCTTATAATTATCCGTTGAACGAAACTTTCGCATTGCTCATTCCAGCTTTGATCATGGGGAATACGGCTGTTTTTAAACCGGCCAAGTTCGGTGTGTTATTAACCACACCATTACTTGAAGCATTTTGTTCCAGCTTTCCGGCAGGTGTTGTCAACGTACTTTTTGGACGTGGACGAGTTTTGGCCGCACCGATCATGAAAACAGGTAAGATAGATGTGTTGTCGCTCATTGGGAATAGCCAGTCAGCTAATGCGCTTATAGATGTTCATCCTAAAAGCAATCGACTGCGGCTAGTGCTTGGCCTTGAAGCTAAGAACCCGGCGATCATATTACCCCATGCCGACCTGGACCTCGCCGTGAGAGAGTGTATCAACGGCTGTCTGTCATTCAATGGTCAACGCTGTACTGCACTGAAGGTTCTTTATGTTCATGAAAAGGTAAAAGATGCTTTCTTAGAAAAGTTCAACAATGCGGTGGATGATCAAAAATTCGGCGATCCCTGGGAAGATACGCTGCTAACACCATTACCGGAACCGGATAAGCCAACGTACATTCAGGAATTGATCGATGACGCTGTTGAAAAAGGAGCGAAGGTAATGAACAAAAAGGGCGGTCAACATTTTGATAACTATATTTGGCCAGCAGTCTTGTATCCGGTCACGAAAGATATGCGCGTATATCAGGAAGAACAGTTCGGACCAATTATTCCCGTTATATCTTTCACAGAAATAGATCAGCCTCTGGATGATATGGCGGACTCTAATTATGGTCAACAAGTAAGCTTGTTCGGTAAGGATGTCCAGAACCTATCGCCACTGATCGATACACTGGTCAATCTTGTATGTCGGGTGAACCTGAACAGCTCATGCCAGCGTGGACCAGATGTGTATCCGTTCACGGGAAGAAAGGATTCCGCAAAGTCCACGCTTAGCGTACATGATGCCTTGCGTTCCTTCTCGATCAGAACATTCGTCGCTACGAAAGACAACCCTCAAAACCTTGAAATCCTTCAGGAAATATTGGACAATAAGCAATCGAGCTTCATCAGGACGGACTACTTATTATAAGGAAAGATCGCGAAATTGTATTCTCTTTCTTAGGAAAGGTATGCGTATTATTCACCCGATAATATTTTTGCATTAGTAATATATCAATTACTTTAGCGTTGTTAAATCTATAATCGGTTTTATGATCTTACTCTCTAATATTCAATCTACTGGTCCCGATGCAGAAGAGGTTTCTGAAGAAAAGACGCTATCGTTCGTTGAACTATTGCTTAGCGGTGGAATAGCCGGACAGATAATCATCGTCATTCTGGCCATATTGTTATTTGCCGCCCTGTATATCTATTTTGAAAGACTTTTTACCATTAAAAGGGCTTCTAAGACAGACAAGAACTTCATGTCCCAAATAAAGGACCATGTATCTGATGGAAAGATAGATTCTGCCAAGAATAAATGTCATCAGGAGAACTCACCGGTCGCCAGGTTAACTGAAAAAGGGATTTCCCGTATCGGCAGTCCTTTAGAAGACATTAATACCGCGATAGAAAATGCGGGTAGATTAGAAGTCTACAAGCTTGAAAAGAACGTCAGTATCCTGGCCACCATTGCCGGTGCTGCACCGATGATAGGTTTTCTGGGTACGGTCATCGGTATGGTCCTTGCTTTCCATGAACTCGCAACGAGTGGTGGTCAGGCTGAAATGGGCTTGCTGGCAGAAGGTATCTATACGGCAATGACTACGACGGTTTGCGGGCTTATCGTTGGTGTGATCGCTTATATAGGATACAATCATCTGGTAGTTAAGACTGATAAGATCGTCCATCAGATGGAAGCCACGGCAGTAGATTTCTTGGACCTATTAAACGAACCGAGCTAATATGAACTTACGCGGAAGAAATAAGGTTAGTTCTGAATTCAGCATGTCGTCCATGACGGATATCGTGTTCTTATTATTGGTTTTTTTCATGTTGACCACACCTGCGGTAACACCGGAAGCATTGGACCTGATCCTGCCGAAAGCCAAAGGAAAATCCACGAATCAGCAGAACATTTCCGTCAGCGTGACAAAGGAGGGCGACTACTATGTAAATGGTGATCCCGTTTCAGATGATAGGCTGGAAAGTGCGATACAAAGCAATCTTCAGGGCGTGGATGACCCGACGATCATCCTGAACGCCGCTAATCAAGCCGTTGTTCAAAATGCGGTTGATGTGATGAGTATCGCTAATAAATATAAATACAAGATCATTTTAGCTGTAAAACCCCGGTAAATTGGCATTCTTAAAAACGAAAGATCAGCGTAAGTCCTTTATTATCACAAGTGTGATCTACTTGTTGTTGATATTGTTGCTTTTATTGACCGGCTTGAGCTATTATGATCCACCCAAACAAAAAGGTATTGCGGTCAACTTTGGGACCATGGACACGGGTTCAGGCGATGTACAACCGGACCAACCTGTAAAGACCGCTCCAACTAAAAAGTCAACACCGCCACCACAAGAACAAGCACAACCTGAAACATCAACATCCGAGAACGAAAAAGTGGTGACCCAGGATACCGAAGACGCACCTGTGATGCCGGACAAAGAAGCAGAGAAAACAGAAAAAATACCTGAAAAGAAACCAGAAGAACAAGAAATAGAGAAAGAGCCGGTAGAAAAACCCGAAGAGACTGAAGAAGATCAGACTGAACCCGTGGAAGAACCTACGGAACAAGAAGAACCTGAAGAGCCTGAACCTCAACCTGACGAATCGACCACAAGTGCTCTGGACAACGTGCTGAACGGACCCGAGAGCGATGGTGAAAGCGATCAGGGAGAAGGTGATAACAAAACAGGCGGAGACAAGGGTGATCCTGATGGAGATAAAAATGCCAGTTCCTACTACGGAACTGGTAAAGGTGATTCCGGCGATGGCAATTATCGCTTAGGTGGCCGCGAGGCTTTACAAAAAACTAAATATGTACAAGATTGTAATGAGACCGGAAAAGTCGTGGTCCGGATCGAAGTAAACCGTCAGGGAGAAGTTATCGCAGCAACGCCCGGCGTAAAAGGAACTACGAACAACAGCGATTGCCTGACAGATCCGGCTAAAAAAGCGGCCCTTGATACAAAGTTCAATGCGGACAAGGATGCTCCGCCACGTCAGGTAGGTTTTATTACCTATATTTTCAAATTATCTGAATAAAGATGAACTACGAAGAAACGCTGCAGTGGATGTTTCGTCAACTTCCCATGTATCAGCGTCAGGGAAGATCTGCTTTTAAGAAAGACCTGAAAAATATAAAGGATTTCTGTAATTATTTAGGAAATCCGCAACAAGACTTCAAATCTGTCCATGTAGGCGGCACGAACGGAAAAGGATCAACATCTACCATGATCGCCCACGTGCTCAAAGAAAACGGTTATTCAACCGGTCTTTATACTTCACCACATCTTATCGATTATAGAGAGCGTGTTCAGGTCAATTTTCAAATGGTCTCAGAAGAATTCGTTATAGACTTTATTCAAGCGCATCGGGATTTTTTGGAAGTCCATCAACTTTCCTTCTTTGAAATGAGCGTAGGAATGGCCTTTGCCTATTTCTCAGCACAAAAGGTAGATATTGCGGTAGTTGAGGTAGGTCTTGGTGGAAGATTGGATTCTACGAACATTATCCAGCCTGAAATTTCCGTTATCACGAACATTGGCTATGACCATATGGACATGCTAGGTGATACTTTAGCGCAAATCGCTTATGAAAAAGCGGGTATAATCAAACCAGGAACGCCCGTCATAGTGGGAGAGAAGCATCCCGAAACGCATCCGATATTTGTACAGGCCAGCAAGAAGATGGACGCTCAACTTTATTATACCGATGTCTTATCCGATGAGGTAGTTAGTACAAATCAATTAGTACCTTTATATCAACAGAAGAACATCGCCACTGCAATAAAGGCGCTTTCTATCCTTACCGATACCAGAGCTTATCGATTAGAAGATGCTAAAAGAACTATTTTCGAGCTGATCAGGGAAAAAGGGGTTTATGGGAAGTTCATGCAGCTTTCCTCAAAACCGATGATCATCCTGGACGCGGCACATAACAAGCCAGCTTTAGAAGCCTTATCTTCTGAGGTTGAAAAAATTGCTTTTGACCGTTTGCTTGTTGTATTTGGAAGTGTAAAAGGCAAGGACGTTCAAGACCTACTTCAACTTCTACCCCAAACCGCCCAGTACTTTTTTTGCCGGCCATCAGTTCCAAGAGCAATGCCGGTAGGGCATTTGGAAGAAGTCGCAGAAGTCTTAGGTTTGAGCTATGCATGTTTTGATAGACCTGATGAAGCCTACTTTAAAGCTGAATCCGAACTAAATGATGACGACCTGCTTCTAGTTACCGGGAGTACTTTCCTTATTGCAGATCTGCTAAAAATATCTGAAATAAAAAATAAGTTCGAATGATTTTATTGTGTGGATTTGAAATTAACCCTATATTTGCAATCTTAAATTTGGGGCGTGTAGCTCAGTTGGTTCAGAGCATCTGGTTTACACCCAGAAGGTCAGGGGTTCGAATCCCTTCGCGCCCACA
>CAJXLO010000068.1 GCA_913056525.1 uncultured Psychroflexus sp. | reverse complement strand
CCGGTAATAATCGCCGGTAGCATCCTGCCAGAACGTTTCTCTGGCAAGATGCTTATCGGCAGCATAGCGCAACTTCATAAATTCACGAGTAGTGGTGTTATAACGCAATGGAGCAATAAAACTTTTATTTTGGGTCAGTTTAGGGAAATTATTATTTAGCGCAAAATATCGTTTTCCACCTATTTTACTGTCTTTGAGAGTGAATTCTTTTGTTTCATGAAACTCATTTAAAAGTCTTATATACATATCTAGTTTTTCAAATACTTTTTTCTTGTTTGTTTCTAATTTACTAGAAAGTTCATTTACTTTTCTAGTTCTTCTTAGAAGCGTTATTGGTGTCACATCATTAGGGTAAATTGGTGTATCTCTTTTGTCAACATATGTGTTAATTGAATTTGTAGCTTTTTCTATAGCTTCAACATGTTTTGTTATAGCATCTTCTACATGACTATCTAAAAGACCTAATCCACGATAAGCGGTTAACAAACCTGCTTTTATTTTCCTTAATTCAAGGTTTACAGGCTCATTTATGTCTACATTATCGAACTCTTTGTTATATAACATTAGCTTAAGAACGTCTGCTTGAAAACCATTTGATAGACGACTCAAATCGGTTTCAAGTTGTAATTGATATGATGTAAGTTGACCAATCAATTCTTCCAACCTTATATCTATTGCGTTGTATAATTCATCCCTTCTTGATTCCCTATGATCATTATTTATAACATTATCCCTATTAACTGATAAATAAGACACGTTAATAAGTTCATTCATAAAGGATTTGATTTCTTGTATGTCATTATAAAATTTTGGATGAATTCTACCTCTCCGGCGGCTAAAGTATCTTATATCTCTGTCAGGTATAATTGGTAGGTTAAATTTTCTTGAGCCAATTTGGTATAAAAGTTCTTTATATTGTAATTCTTTTGCTTTTTTAGATACTACTATTTTTCGACTTTTATTTTTTTCATATAGATTTAGTATAATTTTTTCAAACTGTAAATTGAAAAGTAATTCTAAATCAACTGAAATTATAGCTTGCAACAGATTTATAAATGTTGTTTTACCTGTTCCATTTTTACCAATGAATATATTTACATCTTGGTTGAAATTAGTTTCAATTTTGTGTTCATCCCAGAATCCTTCAATACTTACATTTTTTAATCTGAACATTAAATTTTATTTATGATTATTGTTTAAAAGTTGTTAATGCATTAATCAAAATAATTATGCAAATTTTCAAGCTTTGATTACAGATTAATAAAAAAGTTACTTTCCCTATTAGTAGTATCCATAATTTGATTAGTTAATTTTTTCTTTATAAAATTATAAAAAATTATGACTCAGACAAAACCGGAATGTCCTTAATTTTCAATTCCAAGTTTTAAAAACCCTAAATAAAGCTCTGCATTAGCAATAAATCTTGTCATCGCTGAAAAAAGTAATCATAAAAACAATAGCTTAGCCATGCAGGAAATGGTCTTATTGACAGACAAAAATGATAGGTAGTTTTTTTTATTTGGATCTATGTGTAAAAAACAAAAGTGAGCGATTGCGAAGAATCGCTCACCATCAAATATTCAAAAGAAGCTTATCAGCTTATTACTGTTGTGCAATAGTAATGGGGATATTAACGCGGACGCCCACATTTATACCGGGATTTAAAGCATAGCCTTTATAAGTATCCAGGAAATCACGATAAGTTTCATCAGTAAGATTTTCACCGTAAATGCTAATGTTCATCAATTGGTCTTGAATGTTTACATCAAAATCAAAGGAAGCATTCAGCAAGGTATAAGCATCAGTAGAAGCTCTACCAAATGGAAACGCTGGACCAAATTGCCAGAAAGGTTCATATCTGCCGGCGGCATCTCGTGAGAATACATGGTCCACATCGGCTGCGAAAACCGGATTCTTAATAAAAGAAAAGTCCTCAAAGTTAAGCTGAAATCCACCACCAAGACGGTTGGCCGGCATCAATGGGAGTTCATCCACTTCATCTAAATTATCCTCATTGCTTTCCCCGTTGATGATCTCCATGTTCGCATTAAGGCTAAGGAATGGCAATACCTGAGCGTTAGCACTTAAATGCGCACCGCTGATAACGGCATCGCCCTGAACAGTTTGGAGAATTGGCGGTCCGTTTGGTACACTCTCACCCGTATTGACCAGGAAGATATAGTCATTGATGGCGTTCCTGTATAAAGAGGCGTTCGCTTTGAACTTGGCCGATCTGTATTTAAAGTTTAGATCTGTGTTAAAACTGGTTTCCGGATCCAGGTTAGGATCACCTTTTTGAAAAGCAGCAATACCGCCATGAACACCATCTACGTGTAAATTAAAGATGCTGGGCGCCCTAAAACCTCTACCTATATTGGCCGCAACGGAAAATTCGTCCGTAAATGCGTAATTAGCGCCAAGAGAACCGGTAAACACAGTATAATCCTGCTCAAGCACGTCATCAGTCTCGCCGGCATCCGTATCAGGCAAATTAAGGTCTGGATTAGGTGTTGCTTCTTGGGATCGATAGTCCAATCTTAATCCGCCGGTTAGCGTAAGTTGATCCAACTCGTATTCCTCAAAAGCGAAGATACCAAATTCCGTGATCTCAGCATCAGGTACTAAAGGCTCGTTCAATCCTCGGGTGTCTTGGTCTGTATATCGGCTGATCACACCAAGCACACCGGAAAGTTGGCCAAAGTCGTGGGCGAGCTCCACCTCTGCATTATAGGCATCTCTTAAGATATCCAAATGCGCCCGGTCATCGGGATCCGGTAACTGGTCTCGGGTTTCGCCGCCAGGATTGGATTGGCGGAGATTGCTTGAAAAAGTAAGGTTGGGCTTTAGTTTTAACTGATCGGATAACACAAAAGTTCCCTTTAATTGTAAGATATCGTTGCTGATGAATTGACCTAAACCTTTTCCGTTGGGCAACAAGAAATTATGTTCGTTCGCCCATCTGGTATAATTTAAAGAAACATTACCATAATCGCCAGAATTTTCAACAGTTACCGTGGCGTTGGTCTGCTCAAAATCAGTGTTGTCCAGTTCTCCTGAAAATCGGGGTAAATTTGATGTTGCATCTGGTTGATCGGGATCAAAGGTACGCGCGTCTGGTGTGGTGATATTACCCGCGTCCTTATAGGTGAATCCACCGGAAATGCCCCATTGGCCATTGCTGGCCTCAAATTTGGCTCCGCCGGTATATTGATCATTATTGCTGTTATAATCCGATAGTATTTCGGCTTTTACATATTTCGAATCATCAAAATGAGGATGAAGCGGAATGTAATTGATCGCGCCGCCTAAGGCATCACTGCCGTACAAGACGCTGGATGGGCCTTGTACCACTTCTATCCTTCTCGACAGATAGGGATCGATAGGCGGCATGTGTCGTACGCCGTACTGCTGATAATCCAGCGGGATATTGTTGTGGAGTATTCTGATCCTATTACCGCTCAAACCGCGGATCACAGGTTTCCCTACGTTATTCCCCGTATTGATAGAGCGCACACCGGGAATTTGGTCGATAGACCTTCCCAGAGAAGCTTTTTGTCGTTGGAACATTTCCCTGCCGGACAACACATTGACCTCAGCTGTGCTGCGTAGTGGGTCCGATACCGATGGTGTTCCTGTAACGACTACCGCATCGAACTTGAACTGGGTTTCTTCCAGGGAAATCGCAAAGTCTTCAACATCTTCGTTCAATTGGAACTTCCGGCTTTTTTCACCATAACCTAATGAGGTGAAAACAACTAATTGCTGGCCGGCCGGTATTTTTTTAAGCTTGAAATTTCCAGCTTCATCCGATACTGTTCCTTTGTTCAGCTCGGGAATGAAAATTTCTACCTGTTCAATTCCATTTCCTTTTTTGTCAGTAATCGTACCTGAAATGGAAAAATATTCTTTTTGTGCTTGCATATTATTTGTTATCAGGAAGCTAGCAAGCATGGCTATCCCAAGTAATCTTTTAAAAATCATGGAGTTTTATCTATTTTAATTAATAATAAGTTTTTGTACTTAAGGGCTTAATTAAAACAGTTGTGGTGGCGGTAGGTTAGTATAGTGAAAGTCCAGGAATTGATGACCAGTATTACATTGTGGCTCTACTGGTTCATTATAAATATGGACAAGGATCTTCTGTGGAATTTTACCTGCATGTTCTGGTAAATTAAAGGATGAAAAGTTTTCGCCGGTCCTGAAAAAATCATCATGCTCACAGGACTCGATAGGGTCATAATCGCCTAACAGGTGCGAATAGGCATGGACATCCACAAAAGTGAGATTGACCAGAAGAACGAGCAGAAAAGATAATACTCTTGCTTTCATCATTGCAAAATTAATAAAATTAAGTTTTGCTTGACCAGAACTTAAACCTTTTCAACATTTTCTTTTCCATTGCCCAAAAAAATCGGAATTGACCAAGTAAGCTTCCTATAGATATTAAAAGAACCTGATAAATAGGGAAAATAACAAGTATCCTTAAAGTATAATAGCTCAAACCACCCCAGAGAAAATCGGGGTCGAAGTTCGATCGTTGTAAACTAAGCCAGTTCAAGACCGGTTTACCCACGTAAAGCGATGCAGAACCTGTTATAGCGAACACAAATAATATAATGACCAATTGGAAGTTCGATTGGATGTTCCATTTATCTTTAAAGTTCTCTAACATTTATCTGAGTAGGTTTTGATCATATTTCTGTTCAAAGAATCTGAAGAAATGATATAAGAGATAGTTCACTTCATAACCATAATCAACGTTCATCCGATATTCTATCGCGCTGGGATATAAGCTAGGGTCGAATTGATAAGCATTATTAACCCTGATATTGTATTGGGTCACATATCTCCAATTGCGGTTCTCCAGATAATTTTGATTGTGATAACCTCTTGGCTTTTGACCTTGGAGCCAACTCCAGAAACCTGGTTCGTATATTTTTATCTCATAGTCCAGACTGTCGTTCTTGATGGTTATCGTATCACTTTTTTCTTGCGAAACTTCCTTACTGGTGCTTGAGGTTTGGTTACGCGTTGAACTGCATTGAATGCTAGTGAAAAGTAATATTGATATTAATATTAATCCCATTGAATATCGAAATATTTTATTTTCCTTGATATGATGAAGATTCTGGAACATGGGTGTTTTTACGTTTATGCGTTTTATTTAGAATACCAGTCCATTAATTGTACTTCTATATCCGTAGACGATTCCACTTCTTCTTTGAAAGCCTCTACATTCTCAAAATAAGTTTCTCCATCTTTCTTTCCTCTGTAATGGTAAGGGATAACTTTTTTTGGTTGAAACGCCATGACGCCTCTAATGGCTTGTTCAAAGCTCATCGTGTACGGTAGGTTCATACATAACAATGCCACATCTATGCTCTTTAATCTCTTCATTTCCGGGGTTACTTCAGTGTCGCCACTTATGTAAAGGTCAAAGGCTCCATTTGCTATCTTGTAGCCATTGCCTCTTCCTTTTGTATGAAAATGCTTTCTGGACTTGGTCGTATTGTACATGGGAAGTGCTTTAACAGAAAATTCATAGAAGGAGCTTTCATCTCCATTGTTCATAACCTTGGTTATCTCCTGATAGGATTCAGGTAGTTTTTTATAAACTGCTTGTGGTGCAATGATCGTGTAATCCTTTCCTAGTCCAGTGAGTGTTTCCACATCTAAATGGTCTGGATGCACATCAGTGATGAATATGAGGTCTGGCTCCGGGAATCGCTCAAAAGCGTCTGCTCCGCCAACAGGATCAACATAGATATCTTTTTGGTCCCAACGCATGAAAAAAGTAGCATGCTGTACCGGAACGATTTCAGGCCTTTGCAATGTGCTATTACCCTTCTTAACTTTTTCTCTACGTTCAGTGTTTTGCTCATCTTTCTTTTTTTCGTCTTTTTTCTTATCTGAACTACAACTAAGTGTTAAGCACGCGAATAGAATAATGAACAGTTGTTGATATTTCATTTTATTGTTCTTTAGGTTGTTTGTGTATCTTTCCGCTCTTCATGACGAATTTTATATTTGTGAGCTTATCAGCAGAGCTTTCCTCTAATTTTCCTTTGACGGCGATGATATCAGCAAAGAAACCCTTTTTTATTTGGCCGAGTTTTCCATCCATTTTCAATATCTCAGCATTGGTAATGGTCGCGGATCGCAAAGCTTCAAAAAGGGACATTCCAGCTTCCGTCATATACTGGAACTCCTTAGCATTCTCGCCATGTGGAAATACACCAGCATCTGTTCCAAAAGCGATGGGAACTCCATTTTCATAAGCCTTTCCAAAAGTGGATTGGATCTTAGGCCCGATGCTCAAAGCCTTGGGAACCACCACTTCCGGATAATAATCAGGTACTTTGGCCATCTTTGAGACATATTTTCCGGCTATGATCGTAGGAACCAGATAAACGTCGTTCTCTTTCATCATTTCCATGGTCTCTTCACTCATCAAAGTCCCATGTTCAATGGTCTTGACACCACCTAATATTGCTCTTTGCATACCTTCGTCACCGTGTGCGTGTGCAGCGACATGGAAACCATAATCTTTTGCCGTGGAGGTGATCGCCTTTATCTCATCAATGGAGAATTGTGGATTGGAGCTGTTTTTGGCCACGCTGAGCACACCACCGGTTGCCGTGATCTTGATAAGGTCTGCACCGTTCTTATAACGTTGACGCACGGCTTTTTTCGCAGATGCCACTCCATTGACCACACCTTCCTTGACCTTGGGATCTCCCATATACTGGTAATTGTTACCGCTCGTGGGATCTGCATGTCCACCAGTGGTCGCTAAGGCTTTGCCACTGGTGAATATTCGTGGTCCTACGACCTTTCCTTTATCGATAGCATCACCAAGTGCAATGTTCACACCTCTTCCGCCTACATCCCTAACCGTTGTAAAACCCGCCATCAGGGTTGTTTTAGCAAAAACCTGACTATTGAACGCCACATCGGCATCGGTTAACTGGAACGGTTCGAGATATTTATTCGGGTTCGTCTCGCTTTCTATATGAACGTGCAGGTCGATCAATCCAGGTAAGACAGTGTATTCCTTTAGATCGATGATGGTGGCATCTTTCATTCTGGGTGTGACGATCCCTTTTTCCACGACTGTGATCGTGTCCTTGTTTATGATGATCGTGTGTGTTCCTTTCATCTTCCCTTCTTCAGCATCGAAAAGATTTCCGCATTGGATGAGGGTAGTTTGCGCAAAAGTGGATATCGATGCAAGGAGGAACAAAGTGGTTAATATTCTCATATCTATCAGTTTATTCATCAAAAATATTCTCGTATTTCCCATCTTCCGTTTCAAAGAACTTGCCGTGAACATATCGGAAATGTTTATCTAATTCGCTGATCTTTTGATGATCTGTTTCATCAAGTTCAACTTTTAAGCTTGCTATATTCTGTCGTATTCGATCTGGATTGGTCGATTTTGGTATGACCACGGTCTTACGGTCTATCGCCCATTTTATCAAGATCTGAGCCGGAGTTGCTTCATGTTTATCAGCGATACTTTTTATCACCTCATTCTCCAAAAGGCTCGGTTCGTCCGGTGCTTTCATTTGAGGGATGCGGTCTTTGCTGCCTAATGGCGAATATGCGGTAAGCCGTATATCCTTAGCTTTCGCGAAATCAAGCATGTCGTCTTGCTGTAAGTAGGGATGCAGCTCGATCTGATTCATTTCTGGTCGTTCAGACGCCTTATCGATCAGATGTCGCAGTTTTTTTTCGCTGAAATTAGAGACGCCTGCATGTTTGATCAGACCATCATGTTTGAGTTGAAGCATAGCTTCCCAGGTATCCAGAAGCGGTGCTTCATTTAAAGATAGGAAATCATCCGAGTCGCTTGGAAATCCTTTTAGGTCCGGCTGAAATGCTACTGGCCAATGCATAAGATACAGGTCTAAATAATCCGTTTGTAAGGCATCAAGGGTTTCTTGTAAGGCCGGTTGGACATGCTTGGGTAAATGAGCAGTGTTCCATAGTTTTGAAGTTAGCCAGATATCTTCCCTGTTAAGCGGATTGTTCGCAAAATAAGATTGTAAAGCCTCTCCGATCGCTGCTTCGTTTCCATAGACATAAGCGCAATCAATATGACGATAACCCGCGTCCAGTGCTGCATGAATCGCGTTCTTTATTTCTTCATTCTCTGATTTCCACGTACCTAATCCAATTATATCTATTTTATCACCGTTATCAAAATTTAGTTTTTCCATATTTTTTTATTCGCTAAATTACAATATTGGTCATAAGTTGAATGTTCATTATCATCCTTTTAAGTTTTTGCGTTTTTCTCTGGGATGATACTGATCGACCACCTTACGCAAATGCGACTGATCTACATGCGTATAGACTTCCGTTGTGGTGATACTTTCATGACCCAACATCTGTTGGATCGCCCTAAGGTCCGCACCGTTTTCAAGAAGATGCGTAGCAAAGGAATGCCGGAAAGTGTGCGGACTTACCTTTTTAGATAAGCCTATCAAAGAGGCCGCTTGTCTGACAATGGTAAATACCATGGCTCGGGTCATAGGTTTTCCAGATTGGTTCAGGAAGACAAAGTCCGCTGATGCTTCATCTGGATGTAAGCGTTTCCTATCTATTTTTTTATAATTTTCTATGGCTTCTTTAGTAGTTTTTGCTACAGGAACCAATCTTGTTTTATTACCTTTACCTACGATCTTGATGAAATCCTCTTGAAAAAAGAGGTCAGAGAACTTAAGGTTTATCAATTCAGAGACGCGTAGACCACAACTGTAGATCGTTTCCAGTAGGGCGGCATTCCGCAAATGATGCCGCGTCTTAAGTCCTACAGCATTGATCATCTTATCGATCTCAGTGGTCGTTAATGTCTCAGGAAGTTTTCTACCGATCTTGGGGATGGCGATCCTTTTGACCGGATTTTCTTCCCGATATCCTTCCAGGACAATATGATCGAAGAAGTTACGCAAACCCGAGATGATCCTAGCCTGTGAACGCGCATTAACTAATTTAGAGATCTCATACACGAAGGTTTTAATGGTGTCATGATCGATGTTCGATGGTGAACATTTGATATCATTAACCGACAGGAAGCTTTGTAGTTTTTCCACATCGAAAACGTAACTATGGATGGAGTTTGGTGACATAGCACGTTCAAATTCCAGGTAGTTACGGTAATCCTCTAAATGTCTTTGCCAGTTCATGTCCATCTTTATCCTAGCCAACCATCGCGGTCCAAACTTCTATACTGTATGGCCTCACTGATATGTTCCCCCTTTATCGCCTCTGATCCGGCAAGGTCTGCAATAGTCCGGGAAACTTTAAGGATACGGTCATAAGCACGCGCTGATAAGTTCAATCTTTCCATGGCGGTCTTGAGCAATTCCTTAGAAGCTTCATCCAAAGCACAATATTTCCTGATCTGTTTTACGGTCATTTGTGAATTGTAATGCGTCGTCTTTTCCTCCCTGAAGCGTTCTTTTTGAAAGTTCCTGGCCCTGATAACTCTTTCCCTTATCGAGACGCTGGATTCTCCTTTCCTTTCATCACTGAGTTCACTAAAAGGAACCGGCGTTACTTCTATATGAATATCGATCCTATCTAACAGCGGACCGCTGATCTTACTTAAATAACGCTGCATATCTGCTGCGGAAGTCGTTACCGGTGCATCAGAATCATTAAAATAACCGCCTGGACTTGGATTCA
>CAJXLO010000067.1 GCA_913056525.1 uncultured Psychroflexus sp. | reverse complement strand
TTCTTTAAGCGTATGAATTAATTTTTTATGAGCCGTGTGTAATGGTGTAGATTTTATTTTTAAGATATCTCCTTCCATTTGCTTAACTCGCTTGGGGATGAATTCCATATGTTCTTCATTGATCCATAAATAAATATGTTTTGGTTTGGGATCTTGTGAAAGAACACTAGATAAAGTAAGGTCTAAAATATTAAATCTGGAAGGTATAGCTGTTAATGAGACGGCTATATCTAGTTCATTTCCAACAGGTGAAATTAGATTCCTCGTAGATGCTAATCTATATTTTAATGAAGTATATAATGATATCGGTAGATATTTAAGTTTCATTATTGGTTATTTTTACGCGATCGTATTTTCCGCTTAAAGTTTTCTTTTCGCTCTATTTTCTTTCTGGCCTTTTTTACTTCTTCCCACATCCACTGAAAAACTTCTGTTGCATCTTTTTTTGTCAGTTGAGCATATTCATCCGCCATGATCCGGTGCATTTCTTTTTCCGGGGTCAACCTGGAAAAATTCTGCATCCGTTCTTGGAAACTTAATCTCTTGAACTTCATTCGATTAAGGTCAACGATATAGAAATCATATTGATGGTTCCCGGTTCTTTTGATGAGCGTATTGCCCGGCGAATGGTCTGTAAATAAGATATCTTTATTATGCATGTCATAGGTGAATCTGGTAAAAGCACGGAGGATCTCCTCTCTTTCCGGGAAATCCGGTTCGTAGATTAGTGCTCTGATCGTAAAATCATAGGGCTGATGAACGCTGACATAATAGCTCTTTAGCAACCCAAGGCTGCTCAAATCTTCTTGATATGCTATGGGATGAGGCGTGTTCACTCCCTTCTTCAGGAGATGATCAGCGAAAAGGTAGGAGCGCTTCGCCTTGGACATTCTCAACCATCTGTACGCAAATTGATTGATAATATGGGGCTTTTTAAACCTTTTGATATTGATGGCAATATCATCAAGTTCTTTGATCCTGAGTTCATTCCGGGAACCTTTATAGATAAGCTTACCGCTTGTGCTGAAATTGTCTATAAAATTATGTACTTCACTTTCATAGGATCTATAAAGCGGATGGATTTGAAAATGGCTTCCCATGAAATACGTTTGATATTGCAAATATAGTTTTTTGGCAAAATGCTATCTAAGCTAATTTCGATTTCATTTTGTTTTGATGTAGCTTGATTAGTCCTATTTTTGCTATAATTATGAACAAGCGCATAAATTCAACGGTCTAATGGTCAAGTTATCAGCAGTTATCATCACTTTCAATGAAGAGGAACATCTTGAAAAATGTTTACGTTCTCTCCTGGATGTTGCTGATGAGATTATTGTAGTTGATTCTTTTTCAACGGATAACACAAGGTCCATTTGTGAAAAGTACGATGTCAACTTTATAGAGCAACCCTTTTTGGGTTACAAAGAGCAGAAGAACTTTGCCGTAGAAAAAGCTACTTACGATCACATTCTTTCGTTAGACGGTGATGAAGCATTATCTGAAGAGCTGATACGTTCGATCCTGAAGTTGAAAGAAAATTGGGACAAAAAAGGCTATTATGTAAATCGAAGGAACAATTACGCCGGTTATTGGGTCCGTCACTCTCACTGGTATCCAGATAGAAAGTTACGTCTTTTCATCAAAGGCGAAGGTGAATGGAAAGGCATCAATCCTCACGACAGTTATAAATTAAGGAAATCTCATAAAGCTGGTTGGATCAGAGGAGATATTCTTCATTGGATCTATCGTGATTTTACAGAGCATAATCAGAAAGTAGATAAGTTCTCCAGCATTTCAGCAAGAGCTTATTATGATATGGGGAAAAGGTCCAGCATATGGAAGATCTTCTTTAGACCTTCATGGGCTTTTTTTAAAGCTTATTTCTTAAAATTAGGTTTCTTGGATGGACTTTATGGCTGGGTGATATGTCTACAAGCTTATAACAATACTTTTCTCAAATATTTGAAGCTTTACGAACTTCAGCAAAAGCATCAAGGGAATGATAGGCCCTAGGGTTATTTTGTTATTCTGAAATACTTCTGCATAACCAGTAGCGAAATAAGGTGTTCTCGTTCCTTATCCCAGAACTGGTTTACATATTCCTGCGCATTCTTAATGATGCTCTGGGCTTCATCCTGATGTTCAATGTAATATTTAAGTTTCTCTTCCAGGTCAGAGTAATCGGGCTTTATAGCTACATAATGATGATCCGGTATCAATCTGGACTCCATGAACCAGGTCTCAAACTCCGGTTTCGGCATCACGGCCAGGGAATTGGAAGACATGACCCATTTTAAATTACTGGCAACGTCGATCCCTTCTACAGCTAAAATGAACTTGTATTGCAATAAGTAATGAATGCTGGTTTTATTCACTTTCCATTCATCTGGGTTGATCTTCTTTTTTTGGGTATCGCCCAGATCACACATCGGATGGTCAAAATACATCTCGAAGAACTTCCGCCGCTTTTCCTTATAGGTGACTTTTCCCCTGAAAACTAACTTATCCTTTTTCTCGCTGAACGGTATATCCTTTTTAATGCGTACAAAGTGACGAACTTTATTGAGCTTTAATAACACCGAATTCTGATTGTCATCCGCAACAGGTCTGCTCTTTACAATAGATGGTGAAGCTGGAACATGGACCACATCTCCAAAGGCACGACTAAACTTATAGTGTTTAGGAAAACTCCGTAAGATGGGATAAGCATCAAAGAAATAGACCTTTTGCTTAACGTCCTTTAAATGAAGGTCTTTGATAGCTATAGCATCCTTTATTTCAACAGGTTCAGCTAACTTATTGTAAAAATCCACGCGGTCCTGAATGTATTCCCTATCGTTTCGGTCGTTGAATGAACGCAATAGCCTTTTTGCCTTTTTTTTATAGTAAATATCTGGAAGTAATAGTTTTAGGTAGTTTTCCAGGTAATACTTCCACTTGGGATTTTTTCCATTGTTTAAAAAAATAGGAAAGTTCATTTTAGATTTGATATGATAAGGATGAGCTTCATCATTAATGGTAAAATACAATTCTACGATTTTTTGTTGAATCCCGTAGTTTCTAATATAGTACTTTTAATTTACTTCAGGAATTTTGTAAAGCAATAAACATGTATAATTTTAAAATTTAAACCTGTAACGCCTAAGGCGTCGTAAAAGACCTTTGATATAAAATGCGTTATTTAAATAAAATGCAAATAACTTATATTCAATTAATTAAATATTTAAAAAGCAATTTATTAGGGTTCTATCGATAACATTTTATAGCAAGAAAATTTAAAATCAAGCATGGGTATTTAGCTTCCCATAGCTCAGATCGATTATTATGAGGACTAAATATGTATTTTATAAAACTTTAATCGGATAACGATGAATTCAAATATAAAAATAACTAACTTTGATATCATTTATCTTTCAATTAAATTACAATTAACAACCTCAATATCAATGACTAAAATTATCAACCATCAGTGGATACCGATGTCAGATGGCACTCGACTTTCCGCTAAGATATGGTTACCAGTGGATGCAGAAAAGAATCCCTGTCCAGCTGTTCTAGAGTACATCCCTTATCGCAAGCGGGATTTTAAAGCGATGCGAGACGCAAAGACCTTTGACCGTTTTGCCCGTAACGGTTATGTGGGAATACGTGTAGACATTCGCGGCAGTGGTGAGTCAGAAGGAATCCTCCGGGATGAATACTTACAACAAGAATTAGATGATGGTTTAGAGATCCTTCAATGGATCGCTGCTCAGCCTTGGAGCAACGGAGATGTAGGGATGATGGGGATTTCCTGGGGCGGATTCAACAGTTTACAACTGGCGGCCTTAAATCCACCTGAATTAAAAGCCATCATCTGCGTAGCGTTCAGCGATCATAGATATTCTGACGATGTACATTATATGGGCGGCAATATGCTAACGGACAACCTTTCCTGGGCATCTACGATGTTCGCCTACAATTCCTGTCCGCCGGATCCGGCGATAGTGGGCGATAAATTTGAGGATATGTGGTTGGAGAGACTGGAAGGAAGCGGACTCTGGCTTAAAAAATGGTTAGAACATCAAACCCTGGATGATTACTGGAAACATGCTTCTGTTGGTTATGATTACGATGCTATCAAATGTCCGGTCTATGCCTTTGGTGGCTGGGCTGACGGATATACCAATCCCGTTTTTAGACTCATGAAGCACTTGAGTTGCCCCAGAAAAGCGGTCATCGGTTCTTGGGGACATAAATATCCACACATGGGCGGTCCAGGTCCAACCATAGACTTCTTAGGCGAATGCGTTCGCTGGTGGGACAAATGGATGAAAGGAACGGACAACGGCATTGATAAAGAACCCCGAATGCAAGTCTGGATGCAGGATACGCCATCGCCAGTATCGCTGAAACGACCCGGTAAATGGATCGTTGAAAATGAATATCCTACCAGATCTGTTCATTTTAAACCCTATGCGCTAAAGAACAACGAAATTGATCTATATGATAATTTACCGGATTATGATAAACCGTTTGACATTCAAAGTCCATTAAGTGTAGGTTTGTTTGCAGGTAAATGGTGTTCGTTTTCTGCTTCAACTGATCTTCCCTATGATCAGCGGGAAGAAGACGGCGGTGCTTTAATTTTCCAAACGCCTACATTAAAGGAATCGACTGAAGTTTTTGGTGCGCCGGAGATCGAACTGACCTTGTCCTCTGATAAACCGCAGGCAATGGTCGCTGCCAGAATATCGGATGTGGCACCGAGTGGACGAGCCTCAAGGGTAACGTATGGCGTTTTGAACCTGACGCATCGTGATAGCGATGAAAAACCAGAATATCTGGAACCCGGCAAAAAGTACACGGTCAGGATGAAGCTGAACTATATGGCACAACATTTTCCAAAGGGCAATCAGATCAGATTATCATTATCTACTTCTTATTGGCCGTTGGTCTGGCCCTCGCCAGAGCAAGCCAAACTCACGATCTATCCAGATGAAAGCAAGATCTGGCTACCCTTTAGAGAAAATCCACAGGATCTACCCGTCAAGGACCTTGGGAAACCGGATCAGGTAGAACCTTTGAATACCACGACGGTAAAACCTGCGGAACGCGAATGGAAAGTAATCCACGATATGGCTTCCAATGAAGTGTCATTGAACGTCAAGAACCAGGACACACAGATCAAGTTTAATGACATCAACTGGCAAACCAGAAAAGAGGCTAAAGAAAAATATAGTTACAAAAGCTTTAATTATGATACATTAAGAGGTGAAATAGAAAGCGTTAGAGGTTTTTATCGGGACGATTGGAGCGCGGAAGCAAGAACCAAAACCGTGCTCACCTCTACAAAGACCCATTTCTTGATACGGGCTACCTTAGATGCTTATCTGGGCGATGTTCGTATATTTAGTAAATCATGGGACGAAAAGATCAAAAGAAATTATTTATAAATTTAAATCATGAAAAAACAAGTATTCGTCATCGGATTAGATGACTTCAACAAAAAGAAATTAGAAAATCTTCCGGAAGCTAAGAACTGCGATTTTCATGCGGCGCTATCGATTCAGGAAATGCGCAAAGTAGAAAATATTGATATCAAAGCCTTCCTGGAGCTTATCGATAAGCGTATCAAAGAGAATGGCGGTATAGATGGTATCGTCAGTTATTTTGATTTTCCGGGAACCACTTTAGTTCCTATTATTGCTAAGAAGTATGATATTCCTGGAACCTCGCTAGAAAGCGTTTTAAAATGTGAGAATAAATACTGGAGCCGCTTAGAGCAAAGCAAGGTCATTCCAGACCATATTCCTATGTTCAAAGCTTTTGATCCGTTTGATGAAAATGCATTTGAGAAGATCGAGATGATAACGCCTTACTGGACTAAACCTATCAAATCCTTTCGATCATTTCTTGCTTATAAGATCAATGGTGAAGAACAATTCTATACGAACATGGAAGAGGTCAAAAAGCATATTGACCATATTTCCGAACCGTTCAATGTCATCATGAAAGAAAACGATATTCCGGCAGAATTCAGCCAAATGAATGAAACCTGTATCGCGGAAAGTTCGTTGACCGGTCATATGTGTACCGTTGAAGGTTATTCTTATCAAGGAAATGTCGTGGTATATGGATTAGTGGATTCTATTCGTGAAGAAGATCGCTCCTCCTTTGGGAGATATGAATATCCATCAAGTCTGCCACAGGAAATACAGTTCAGAATAGCGGATATAGCTAGAAGAGTGATCACGCAGATCGAGTATGATAATGCGCCTTTCAATATGGAGTTCTTCTACAATCAGACGGCAGATGAAGTATATATGTTAGAGATCAATCCTAGGATATCCCAATCGCATTCTGATATCTTTGAAAAAATCCATGGCGTGTCGCATCATTCAATAATGCTTTCCCTCGCTCTGGGTGAAAAACCTAAAACCCTAAAGAACCAGGGTGAGTTCAATAAAGCCGCCAATTTCATGTTGAGAACCTTTGAATCCGGAAAGGTCATTAAAACACCTACTCAGAGCGAGATCAATATCCTTAAGAAGTTCATACCGGGTTTAGAGATCAAGATCAACGTAAAAGAAGGTCAACATCTATCTGATCTCCAGAATCAGGACAGCTACAGTTTTGAGTTGGCTAACATATTCATCGGAGCGCGTGATCAGCGTGAGCTGGTGGATAAGTACAACCAATGTGTTGAAGGGTTGAGCTTTGAAATAGAATATGATGAAGCCACACAATTATATTAAATTTGGAATCTAATCTAAATTCATGGAAAAGGAAATCAATGAATGCCTATCTGCATTAAAGAAAGGGCAGACTATCGTATATCCAACGGATACCGTTTGGGGCATTGGTTGTGATGCGACCAATGCATATGCGGTTGATAAGGTTTTTGAGCTCAAGAACAGACCACCTAAAAAAGCAATGATCTGTCTGGTGGCCAATTTTAAGATGCTCCAGGAATATGTAGAAGAAGTTCCTGAAGTAGCTTTTGATATATTAAAAAATACAGATAAACCTACGACCATCGTCTATGAGCAACCTGTTCGCCTGGCTGAAAATCTGATCAACGAAGATAATACCATTGGAATTCGCGTAGTGGACCACCCTTTTTGCCAGAAGCTCATTCAAAAGTTCAGGCGACCTATCGTATCCACATCGGCGAACCTCAGTGGTCAAACAACTCCTAAAACCTTCAATGAAATCAGTGAAGATATTTTATCTAATGCAGGCTATGTCGTAAATTTGCATCGCAATAAAATGAATACGCGACCATCTACGGTTATCAAGGTGATGAATGATGCCCGCGTAGAAGTGATCAGGAAATAGTCCATGCAATTTCAAAATCATCTGGAAGCTCTACAAAATCCAATATTCAGCTTTATAGAAAAAGTCTGTGTAACGGAAGAAGTAGATGCTTATGTGATAGGTGGATTTGTTCGCGATCATCTGTTGAACAGAAACTTACCTAAAGACATCGATATCGTGGTAATAGGTGATGGCATAGCTTTTGCAAACAAGGTCGCCACGCTCCTACCCGAAAGACCTAAAGTTTCTGTTTTTAAGCGATTTGGCACAGCGATGATCAGGGCTTTTGAAGCAGAGATCGAATTTGTAGGTGCGCGAAAAGAATCTTATTCAAGCGACAGCCGAAAACCTTATGTGGAAAACGGTAATTTAGCTGATGATCAAAAGCGACGGGATTTTACGATCAATGCATTGGCCATACAATTAGGTCAAACAAACTACGGTCAACTGCTCGACCCTTTTCAGGGGCGAAATGATCTGGACAATAGGGTCATCAGAACACCGCTGGACCCGAATATCACCTTTAAGGATGATCCCTTGAGAATGATGCGTGCAGTGAGGTTTTCTTCTCAACTCCACTTTTCTATTGAAGCCCGATCAAAATCGGCTATACAACAAAATGCAGACCGATTAGCGATAGTTTCAAATGAAAGGACCATCGATGAATTCCACAAGATCATGTTGTCGGACCAGCCTTCCATCGGCTTAAAAAATCTATATGAAACCGGACTATTGGTTCAATTCCTACCAGAACTAGTGAACTTGAAAGGTGTTGATGTCATCAAAGGACAAAAACACAAGGACAATTTCTGGCATACCTTGCAGGTAGTGGATAATATTTCAGAAAATACGGACAAACTATGGTTACGTTGGGCGGCACTACTCCACGATATAGGAAAAGCACCGACCAAACGCTTTGATAAAAAAATTGGCTGGACGTTCCACGGGCATGAGCTTGTAGGAAAGAAAATGGTGAAAAAGCTGTTCAAACGTTTGAAAATGCCGCTGAACGATAACTTGCAATACGTACAAAAGCTCGTGATGCTCAGTTCACGACCCATCGCGATCGTAGATGATGAAGTGACCGATAATGCGGTAAGAAGGCTGATCTACGATGCCGGCAATGATATAGACGACCTGATGACGCTTTGCGAGGCGGATATCACCACGGCGAATCCCGCAAGAAAACAACGTTATCTTCAAAATTTCAAACGCGTCAGGGAAAAGATCGTAGAAGTAGAAGAACGCGATCATATAAGGAACTTCCAGCCGCCGGTGAGCGGAAATGAGATCATGGAAACCTTTGGGCTTTCCCCTTGCCGGGAAGTTGGTTTGATCAAGCAAGCTATAAAAGATGCGATATTAGAAGGTGAGATTCCTAATGAATACGAAACTGCCAAAAAGAAGATGTTTGATGAAGCTGAAAAATTAAACTTAAAACCTGCTAATAAAGATGCTGATGTTTAGAAAAAGCGTGAAGATCAGTATTATCATCGTTTATCTGGTAATTCTAGCCGGAGCTATTGTTAGAATGACCGGCAGCGGTATGGGATGTCCAGACTGGCCTAAATGTTTTGGTTATTATATTCCACCTACGGAAGCATCGGATTTGAACTGGAAAGCAGATAGTGAATATTTTAAAGGTCAGGTGATCAGTTATAATGAACAATTACTGGTCGCACAAGACCACTTTAGCAGCCGTGATGATTTCTCCGCCAATAATTGGGCTTCTTATGAGGAACACGACTTTGTAGAGATCAATGTGACCAAGACCTGGGTAGAATATATTAATCGACTATTAGGCGCTTTAGCCGGATTATCGCTATTAGTGATGACGGTATTTTCCCTGTTCCGATGGAAGCATGATAAGCGACTTACGTTTTTTTCCCTGATCAGTCTGGTGTTAATAGGTTTTCAGGCCTGGCTGGGTGCCACGGTAGTTTATTCAGTGCTCGCACCGATCAGGATCACTTTGCATATGTTAGTGGCTTTTATCATCTTAGGTGTTTTATTGTATTTATACAGATTAGCCAAAGGAGAAAAAGATCAACATTGTTCAACTTCTAAACTGTTTAATCAATTGATAATAGCAGCTTTAGGCATGACGCTCGTTCAGGTGATACTAGGCACTCAGGTAAGGCAGTTTGTCGATGAGCAATTAGAATCAGGTATCGGTGGTAAAGAAAACATACTCAGCGATCCTGAAGTAAGCTTTTATATCCACCGCTCGTTCTCGATCGTTATATTTCTTGTGAATGCGGGAATCTGGTGGATTAAGAGTAGGAATCGGCTGGAATATCAATTGCCGAATTGGATTCTCTTCATTATAAGTCTTGAGATTATAACGGGTATCGCCATGTATTATTTTGCTTTCCCGTTCGGTACTCAGGCATTGCATCTGATCTTCGCGTCATTGCTTTTTGGGTTGCAATTTTATTTATTGCTCCAAACGCAGAAAGCCAAGACAAAAGTTTCATTAAAATCAAATTAATATGGTATTTAAGTTTAGAATCGTCTTAGACGTCCTGGACGATGTTTTTAGGGATATAGAGATAGAAGATAATCAGACCTTAGAAGACCTGC
>CAJXLO010000066.1 GCA_913056525.1 uncultured Psychroflexus sp. | reverse complement strand
CCTGGATGCTTCCGGCGCTACCTACACGTATCAAATTCTTGACCCCATATTCATTGATCAACTCATGGGCGTAAATACTGATGGAAGGAATACCCATACCGCTTCCCTGAACAGACACTCTCTTGCCCTGAAACGTTCCGGTATAGCCTAACATTCCGCGAACTTCATTATAACAAACGGGATCCTTTAAAAAAGTTTCAGCGATCCATTTGGCTCTCTTCGGATCGCCAGGAAGTAATATGGTATCTGCGATATCGCCTTTTTGGGCGGCTATATGTATGCTCATTTGTTCTCTTTTTCCTGTTGTACGATAGCAACGCCAGAGGATGCACCTATCCTGGAAACGCCCATATCGATATATTTTTTGGCGGTGGCAAAATCCTTGATCCCACCGGAAGCTTTGATCTTTACGTTGGAGGAAATGGATCTTTTCATCAGTTCGACAGCATGGAAACTGGCGCCGCCGTCACCAAAACCGGTAGAAGTTTTTACATAATCTGCACCGGCATCTTCCGCAATTTCAGCGGCTTTTGTAATTTCTGCATCGGTCAAATGAGCGGTTTCCAGGATGACCTTTAAGGTCGAATGATGACAGGCGATCTTTACGGAATTGATATCCTGATGGACCTCCTCGAAAGCTCCGCTTTTTAACCAACTCTGGTTCATCACCATATCGATCTCTTCAGCTCCTTCTTCAACCGCAGCTTTGGTCGCTGCAGATTTGGCCGAGGTACTGTCATATCCTAAAGGAAAACCTATCACGGTACATACTTTTACATCTGAATCGTGAAGGATGTCCCTGGCTATACCTATGTAACAGCTGGGAATACAAACGGTGGCAAATTCATATTGCATAGCTTCTTCACAAAGTTGAACCATCTGTTTTTTTGTTGCCAGCGGTTTTAGTAAGGTATGGTCAATATATTTATTTATCAAAATTCTTTTTTTTTACAAATATACAGGCTTGATGGATAATTGGAGGAATTTGTGCTAAAATCATACCCATTAAGATCGATGGTTGTATTTAGGCTGTTAAAAGCCGGACTTGTTAGTTATTTGACTTCCCTGTTTTTGATTCGTATGCTCAAGGTCAGGTTATCGTATAAGCAGTAGTTCTTGAAAAGTAGCCGTCTAAGGTCTTTTTTCTCTTCTTAGGTCAATGTACTCAGGAACTACGGATTTATCATTAGCCTTTATGGGTTCTTCTTTTGTAGGCTCATCTTCCTTTTGTTCCTTGCCGGTTATCTTATCGATCAATTCGCGTAAAGTATCAAAATCAACACTATAGGAGATTCCCACACCCTGGGTATAACCTAGCTCTTCGCCTATGAACTGGATTTTGCTCTCCCTGTTGAAGGCGGTTGCTCGTAAGCTCCCGCTTTTGTTCAGCATTAAGCTTAATTCCACATCGCCGAATATGAAGGAATCGGTCTGACCACCTACGGGAACCCCGAACTTGCCCTTGAAGGATATACGGTCGCTGATGTTCGTCTTGAAGGTCATCCCTACGCGATCCGCGGTTTGGGCATTTTGATTCGGCGTTTGCATACCTTGCTGATAATTGATTCCCAGTTTTATCTTTTCACTATCAGTAGCCAGGATATTATCTACGATACCAGAAGCCCGTTCTATCAGGTTGCCTGTGATCGCATTTTGTCCCAGACCCTGTAAACTGTAGAAACTACCTTGCGTTACTAAGGACAGGGATTGTAGTTCTCGGTTTTCCTCACCCTGTATCCTGTAGTCCAGTTCTGACTTGACCACTGAGCTCAGATTAGGGTATTCCAGTTCAAATTCTATGTTGGGCTGCATCAATTGACCTCTAAGGTTGATCAGTACATTGACCGGTATTTCTCTATTGACGTTTGTGTTCTCTAATATAACGGATGGATTGGCCTCAGTAGCGTATTTAGCCTGTACGTTCATGTTCGCATCCAGTGGATTTCCATTCCAGGTCAGCGAACCGCCTGGTACTACCTGGAACTCCTTTTGGACCAGACCGGCATATTTGAAATTATAAACGCCCTGATAGGCCACAAAGTCGCCCCACATATTGAACTTCCCGTTGGTGTTGATCTCTATCAGTAAGTTACCGGCGCCGCTTCCTCTTAAGGTACTCCCACTTTCCTTATCGATCAGTATCTCTACCTCGGCATCATTGGTAACATCCAGGTCAAAGTTCAGGTTCAGTCCGCTAACCTCCCTTAATGCCAGTTCACCTCCGTTTTGTTCACTCTTCTTGTCTTCTTTGCTCAAGAAATAGATATACGAATTATCAGCCAGGGTTCTTGTATCATCTAAGGGTATCTTAAAAACGGTGTTCGGTTGTGTTTGTGCAGCCACATCTATAGTTAAAGCGTCCGTTGGACCATAGATGCTTGCATTGCCATTTATAAAAGCTGTTCCGTAATAAAGGTCACCTTCTTTAAAATCTGTGTCCAGCGCCACGAGGTTATCGGTTGATATGTCCAGGTCCAGCTCCCATTCACTGAAATATTGATGGCTCACATATCCGTTGAGCTTCCCTTTGGTCTGATATTCTGTGTCCGTAAGGTCTATATCGTTCAGAATGATCTTCTTGCCACTCAGGCGAAGGGTTTCTTGTTTTCCCATATCATAGTCCACATTAAGATAAGGAACACCTAATCCGCCGTCCTTGATGGTATAGCGTCCATTAAAGTCCGGATTCTTCAATTTTCCATTTATCTTAGCCTGGCCGCTAAGCTTCCCACGGATATTGCTCAAGACGTCTTGCGCCAGGGGTGAGAAAACGCTGAGGTCAAAATCATCTGTTGCGAGGTTCAGGTCGATGAACTGTTCATCATCGCGGGTCTGGATCGTTCCTTTCGCATCCAGATACTTTTCTGCATTTCCGCCCATCATAGCGCTTACATTAAAATCCTTAAAATCTTCATCACCATCGGCGAAAAGCTTGAGTTGACCAAAATCGGTATCGTTCAGTTGAAGGTCTTGCACTTTGATCCCCAGGTTAGGAGCATAGAGTCCTTCTTCCTGATAGATCTTTGCTTTGCCGTTCACCAGACCTCTAACCTTTAAGCTGTCTATGTCCGGTGTGATTCGCTTTAAACTTACGTTCTTTAATCCGAGTTCGATATCCTTGTAGGTGGAATCCCGTATATTCCCTACAAGTGATATTTTTTCATCTTTATATTGCATGGAGATCGAATCGAACCTGAACCTGGAGAACGCCCGATCGAATACCACGCGATTGTTCCTGTTATTATTCGGATTAAGTTGCCAGGTAGTGTTCTTGAACTTGATGCTGGAATTCTGGAAACCTATGATCGCATCATTAACCTTATTGGTCTGATAAAGGCTTAGGTTCACTTCATCTTTATTGTTCTTGCCACCTTTGAACTCTGTTCTGAAATACAGGGTATCGTTGATGTTCTTATTGATCAAACTTAACTCTGAGACCGGATAGGTTGGCGAGGCGATGCTATCTACTTTCACATAAGTGTTATAGAGCGGATTCGTATTATCGATCTGAAAGTCTATACGCCTGATGCTATGCTCCAGGATGTCTATTTTCGGCGAATTGAACCTGAGTTTGAAAACATTGCTATCCTTGACGATACTTCCGCTTATGAACGTATTGGGTTTTATCCTTACATCCGGGAATATTACATCCACGATCTTATTTTTTATGCTTAGATTAAAGTCCACATACCTAAAATCCTTGTCTTTGTAAGGTTTTTTGTTGAAATACAGGTTCTGGAAGGACTGCTGGAACACCATAGGGAGTTCTGCTATTTTGAAAATACCTTCTATATATCCCGATATCACATCCTTTGAAGATATGTTGATCTTCCTTTTGTCTCCTTCAAAACCTGAATTGATACTTAGTGCTTCAAAGGCATATTCATCAATGGGATTTTTGTAGGATACATCCTTCAGCCTGATATTGCCTGTAGCGTCATTGAAGGAAGTTCCCCTAAGGTCTACGTCCATCTTGCCTTTGAGAATGCTAAGTGTATCCCTTTCTATCCAATTGATCGCATGTAGATCGGCGTAATTGATGGTAGAGGTGAATTTATATTTGTTCAATGACCTGGAAACATCGATCAGTCCATTGAATGCCATATCGAGGTTCTCATCCTTGCTTATAACCTGACCATTGAAGAGCGGATGTTGTAGATTCCCATCAATACGGATCTTTGAGTATCTGTAATCGTTGAGGTCAATGCCAGAGATATTTCCATCGATCGCCGTATCCAGTGCATCCGTATTGAAGCCAGTACCATTGATGTTCAGAGAAGCGTTCATAAGTCCGAGGTTTTTCTGGTCCAGCAATGTTCCTGTATGAAGGTTACTGATCTGCAGATCCCCTTTATAACGTACTTTATTCTGGTCTGTATAATCCTGAAAATCCGCTTTTGCTCTGATACTCCCTATATCGGTGAGTATGTTCGCGTTTATGTTGATGGCCTTATCGCTTATGGAATTTTTTCCTCTGAGGTCCACCTGACCTAAACGTTCCAGGAACAGTGGTAAGGATCCTTTCAACAATCCCGGAAGTAGCGCCACAAGGTCCTGACGGCTGGTGGCCAGATGTTGGAAATCCCCTTTTATCAAGAATCCTTTATCCGCTGCGATCAGGTTTTCAAGCCGCAGGTTCCTGGTCTCAACTTTCGTATTGCCAAGACCTGTGATCCGGGTGTTCTTCCATTGCATATTGTTCAATGTGCCGGTGAGCTCACCTTTTAAGAAAAGGTTGTGACCTTTCCCAAATGCATCGTAATAACCCAAAAGGTCGGATGTATTGATGTTCGACGCTCTGAACGTAGCTCCCAATTGCACCTGATCTTCAAAATCGCTCATGTCATTGTCCTGATAATAGAAACCCAGATCGGCATCAATGCTCGATTTTGAAGTGATGAGCTGAAGTTGGCCTAGCTCTAAAGCGGTATCCGTATAACTAAAGTCAGCGGCCAATTCTTCGATACGCAAGCCGTTCCCCGTTTTACCTGCGATCTGTTGGATGTCTATGAAAACGCCTTTATCATTGATATTGATATCCTCTAAGTTCATGTTCATTCTCTGGATATCGACTACTTTGGGATCATTGAGATTCTCATCCGTATAGGTGAAATGGCTATTTGTGGCGTAGAAATGGGCAAGTGAGATATCCACAGGTTCAGATGAGGAAGAAGTATCTGACTCGAACTTTTCCAGGAATTGCATTAGATTATCCTGATCCTCAGACCGATATTTTTTTAAGTTGAACACCAGTTGGTCAAACTCTACACCTGAAAGGTTAAACTTGTTCTGATTTATCTTGTTGAGGTTTCCTAAGCTTGTCCTTAATTCTCTAAAGTACAACAAGGTATCATTGTGATGGTCATTGATGAGCGCATCGTCCAGAACGATGTTCCCAAAGAAACTTATGCTCACACGCTCAACGTCAATGTCCACATCATACTTGTTGTTGATGTCCTCTGTGATCACATAAGCGATATAGCTCTGTACCTTAGGGATGGAAAGGGTGATAAGCAACAAGACCACCAGTAAGAAGATTCCTACCAGAACCCTTTTCACATACTTTAGGAAGTGCCTTAGATTTTTAATGGTCGATTATTTTAACTTAATGTGATATCCTTGAATAAGCTTTCTAAAAAGATTAGTTTTGTGCAAATTTAAACAAGAATCATACCTTATCCATGATAAAGGATAGCGAAGATAGATATATTTTAGCGATCGAGTCGTCTTGTGACGACACATCCGCTGCGGTCATGCAAGATACACGCGCGCTGAGCAATGTCATCGCTAATCAGGATGTGCATAAAGCCTATGGTGGAGTAGTGCCGGAACTGGCTTCCAGGGCGCATCAAAAGAACATCATCCCTGTGGTGGAAGAGGCGATGAAAAGGGCAGGGATCCATAAGCAACAATTAAGCGCAATAGCCTATACGCAAGGTCCAGGACTGATGGGTGCACTTTTAGTGGGGAACGCCTTCGCAAAATCAATGGCCACGGCGCTGGATATTCCGCTCATAGACGTGAACCACATGCAGGCGCATATCCTGGCACATTTCATAAAAGACGAGCGACAGGCAATACCAGAATTCCCATTCCTGGCATTAACCATTAGTGGCGGTCATACGCAGATCGTCCTGGTAAAGGATTTTTTTGATATGGAAGTGATCGGCACGACTTTGGATGATGCTATAGGTGAAGCATTTGATAAGTGTGGTAAAATGATGAACTTACCTTATCCGGCCGGACCTCATATAGATAAATTAGCTAAAAAAGGCGATCCTGATACCTTTCCGTTTAATAAACCAAAGGTTAAAGGACTGGATTTCAGCTTTAGTGGCGTAAAGACGGCTGTTAAATACTTTCTCCAGGAGGAAACCGCTAAAGACCCGGATTTCGTAAAGAATAATCTGGAGGATATATGTGCCTCACTGCAAAAGACCTTAGTCAATATCATTTATGATAAAATGCTAAAAGCTGCCGCTCAATATGGAATAGACCGCATCGCCATAGGTGGTGGTGTATCTGCGAATTCATCCATCAGGAACACATTTTATCAATTAAGGGAAAAAGGATTCCATATCTATATCCCGGCATTTGATTATTGTACAGACAATGCTGCTATGATAGGCATAGTAGGTTATTATAAATATTTAAAAAAAGAATTTTCCCATGAAGAATCCATCTCTCGATCGCGTTTTCCTATTTCTTAGTTCTTTTATTTTTTTACAACTAAGCGTCCAGGCTCAGTACGGATTGTTCCATCAGGAGTATGATAAAACAGCGCAATTCAATATAGATGCGGATGACGTAAAACAATACAGGAAAGAAGGTGAGCTGATTATATTCAATGAAGAAAAACATCGGACCAATCTGGCCTTATCCTTGTTAGATAAGAAGGTAGGAAAGGACATAGAACAGGAAACACCAACAAGGCTGAGAACCTATGAAGTTATCGCGGATACGGAGATCGATCATCATAGGCTGAGGTATATTTTTATAAATGGAAACAAATTAAGCCAGAAAATGGTAAAGAACCGTATAAACTATATCAAGCAATTGCTGGATGATAATGCGAGCTTTGAGAGCGTCGCTCATCAGTATTCGATGGACCGGAACGCTAGAAGAGGCGGAGACTCAGGATGGTTCAAGAAGGCGGAAACCCATCCGGTGTTCTATAAGGCCATTGCCAATGAAAACAGATATGCCAATGAGGTCTTTGAAGTAAGCATCCCAGAGAACAACTGGTATTATCTGGTCAAAAAGACCTTTTCTCCAAAACCTATCCGCGAAGTGCTGATATTCAAAAAAGTAGAACGCCGAAGGTAATGCGCTTATTCTTCCATGCATCCTCATTACAAAACGGGAAGATCGTCACCTTTGATCCCAGGGAAAGTAAGCATATTACCAGAGTATTACGAATGAAAAAAGGGGATAGGATCCATATGACCTGTGGAGATGGTCAACTCTTCCAGGCAAGGATAACCGATGATGATAAGCGTGAATGTAAGGTCGAAGTCGTATCCAGTGTAGCAGTGGATGAGCCCGGAAGACCTTATTTCAGACTACTTGTAGCACCGCCGCGTTCCAAACAAAGATGGGAATGGCTTTTAGAGAAGGTCACTGAAATAGGAGTTGATGAAATATTCCCTATCCATTGTGAGCAAAGTGAAAGGGCAACTATTGACCCCAAAAGGGCAAACTTAGTGCTCATCAATGCTTTAAAGCAGTCACAACAGGTCAGGCTTCCCTTACTGCATCCGATCTGCCCGTTTGATGCTGCGATGGAAGGAACAAAGGACGGTTTGAGGTTAATAGCCCACTGTAATGAAAATAAGGATGTTCATCGCTGGAACGAATTCGGACATGGTCTGAATACGGTGAACATTCTCATCGGTCCGGAAGGAGATTTTACCCCTGATGAGGTGAACAAGGCCATAAAAAATGATTATTTTGCCCTAAGTTTAGGAGAAAACCGATTAAGAACGGAAACGGCGGCCATTGTGGCATCGCAAATGGTCGCATCAATGCACAGAAAATGAGGAAACTATTCTTTTTACTACTGATCATCGGTCAGGTAGCAATAGCGCAGAAATTGGCCGTTCTGGAGTATGGCGGTGGTGGCGATTGGTATAGCGACCCTACCGCGATCCCTAATCTCGTCGCCTTTTGCAATAAGAACATGAGTTCTGCGATACAGGAGAAAGTAGAACAGGTGGAACCGGATAGCCCGGACATTTTCCAATATGCTTATGTAGGGATGACGGGTCATGGGAACGTATCCTTCACAGATATGGGTGCAGAAAATCTCAGAGAATACCTCTTAAGCGGAGGATTTTTACATGCAGATGATAATTACGGAATGAAACCTTATTTCATTGAGGCCATGAAGAAGGTCTTCCCGGACAAGCAGTGGAAAGAGCTTCCTGCCGATCACCCTATTTTCAACAGTGTTTTCAAATTCCCTGAAGGACTACCTAAGATCCACAGACATGACAATAAAAGACCTCAGGCCTTAGGGCTTTTCCACAAAGGTAGGCTTATCGTGCTCTTTACCGTGGAAAGCGATATCAGTGACGGCTGGGAGGATCCATCAGTCCATAACGACCCGAAAGATGTAAGACAGAAAGCCCTGAAGATGGGAGCGAACATCATCTATTATGTTTTTACGCATTAAAACCGCTTAGTTGATGAACAAAGCCTTGTTAAGTGCTGAAGTCCAAGCCTTCATCAGGAAATTCACGGGAAATCTCACAAAACTGGTCTTACAAAAACCACATTTTGAGAACATTACTAATAAAGAACTGGCGGTTCAGATCCGGTCCCTGGAACTGGCCAGGAAAAAGTTCCCTGAGCTGACGGAGAATCATCATCTGATCTATCCGCCAAAGCTTCATTTAGAACAAAGTTCATCAACCTTAACGGCAAAGTTCAAAGCTGAACGCTTCCCAAAGGGTAGAGGCGTTGATCTAACTGGTGGTTTTGGTATAGATACTTATTATCTGGCGCAGACCCATCAGAACATCATCTACACGGATCCTGATCCATTGATAGCTTCAATCGCAGAGCACAACTTTAGGAAAATCGGTGTGGAAAACATACAATTCCATGACCTGCCGGCTGAGATCCTGCTCGACCAGTTGCCCATGCAATTGGATTGGTATCTGATCGATCCATCCAGAAGGAATAGGAAAGGTGCTAAGGTTTTCTCGCTGGAGGACAGTGAACCTAATGTCATCCGATTACAGAAAGAGCTCCAAAGGAAGTTCCATGCTGGACTGATCAAAGCTTCGCCGATGTTGTCCATAGAAAAGGCATTGGCTCAATTAGAAAATGTAGTAGCGGTACATATTCTCGCTATTAAGAACGAAGTAAAGGAACTTCTTTTCCAGATGGATCATGCGAAAGAACCAAGAACAGTAAAAATTAAATGTTATGACCTGAACAAGAATGAACCGCTTATCTACCAGAACGGATATCAAGAGGATGATAAGGCAGAAGCATCGTTCTCCGATGTTTCAAATTATCTTTATCAGCCACATCCGTCAATATTAAAAGCCGGTTTTTTCCATTCCATTGCGAAAGAATATAGGGTCGATAAGATCGCTTTGGATACGCATCTTTACACCTCAAAGGAAGAAATAGGATTTCCAGGCAGGAGCTTTAAGGTTCGTAAGGTCATTCCCTATAAGCCTAAATATTTAAAAAAAGAATACAAGCGAAGGAAGTATCATGTGATAACCAGGAACTTTGGAATCAAAAGTGAGGTTGTTGCGAATGAATTAGAGCTTAAACCAGAAGGAGATGATTATTTGATCTGTTTCAAAGACCCAAAAGGGAAGCGTTTAGTAGCTGATACAGCATTGATTACTATTGGATAACAACAATGCTATTTTTAATAGGAAATTCACCTGATAATATTTGTTTAAGGAAAATAGAGGTTTTATATTTGCACTCGCAAATTTTGCAAACATATTGGAGAGGTGGCAGAGTGGTAATGCAGCAGATTGCTAATCTGTAGACGCGAAAGCGTCTCCAGGGTTCGAGTCCCTGTCTCTCCGCAGAAAATATTCGGGGCGTAGCGTAGCCCGGTTATCGCGCCTGGTTTGGGACCAGGTGGTCGAAAGTTCGAATCTTGCCGCC
>CAJXLO010000065.1 GCA_913056525.1 uncultured Psychroflexus sp. | reverse complement strand
TTGGCACCGGTCTCGATGGTTTGGGTATTTCCTAAAGCATCATCGACCTGGACATCGACATCAGGTATCCCATTTTCCGAGGTGTCTTGCGTTCCGTTGCCGTTCGTGTCAAAATACAGTATTCCAGAAATATCTCCTACTATCGCATATCCATCAACACCACCGTCATTGGATTGAGCATCTATCACATTGACGATCGTGGGATCATTCCCTTCCGTCTGAACGCTTCCTGGAGGTAAATCAGCGTTATCAATGAACACAGTTGTTGTTCCAGCTATTACGGTTGTTGACCAATCCCCATTAGCATCAGTTGTTATGGTGGTACCCGTATTGTTGCTATTTATAACGATGACACTTATATTATCCAATCCTGGTTCGCCTGGATCTTGATTCCCATTTGCGTTGTTATCCTGATAAACTCTTCCTGAGAGCGTACCGGAGGCATTTAATTTTTGGAGAAGTTGCTGGAATGGGTTAAGTGATAGCTCTTTTTGACCATATATATCACTGGTTGAAAAAAATAATAACGCGAATATGATGAAAAAAGGCCTTATCATTTTATCAAAAGTGTTAATTAGTAAAGTTAGCCAATGAAAGTTAATAATAGTCAGTATTTTTCAAATGTAAGATAAAATTAAAACTTGATAAAATAAAAACCTATTTTTGCAATTAAACATGCTTAATGAGTACTATAGTTGCGATCGTAGGTAGGCCAAATGTAGGTAAATCAACCTTTTTTAATCGATTGATAGAGAATCGACAAGCCATTGTAGACCAAACCAGTGGTGTCACAAGAGACAGACATTATGGTCAAGCTGAATGGAACGGGAAGACCTTTACGGTGATCGATACGGGTGGATATGTGATAGGTGGAGAAGATCATTATGGAGACCAGATCGATCATCAGGTCAAAACCGCAGTTGAGGAAGCGGATATGATATTATTCCTTGTCAATTGTAAAGATGGTGTTACACCTAATGACGAAGCCGTTGCTGAACTGGTTAGAAGAAGTGGTAAGCCTACGTTCTTAGTCGTTAACAAAGTTGACAATCCAGATGACCGAATAGAAGCAACAACATTCTACCAGTTAGGATTTGAAGAATACTATGAACTTGCAGCGATATCAGGAAGTGGAACGGGTGATCTACTTGATGATATAAGTGACCGGATCATTCCCGAAGAGGAGAACCTTCAGGAAATCCCCAAACTGGCCGTTGTGGGAAGGCCTAATGCCGGAAAATCCTCGTTTATCAATGCCATCCTGGGGAAAGAAAGATTCATCGTGAATGATGAATCAGGAACAACGAGAGATGCCAATCTTACCCGTTTTAAACGCTTTGGGCATGCATTCGACCTGATCGACACGGCAGGAATAAGGAAAAAGTCGAGGGTCAGGGAAGACCTGGAGTTCTATTCCGTGCTGAGAAGTATCCGTTCTATAGAAAATGCAGACATAAGTCTGATATTATTCGATGCGCAGCGAGGGTTCGATCAACAGGTACAAAAAATATTCTGGTTAGCTGAAAAGAACAATAATGGCATTGTAATCTTGGTCAACAAATGGGATCTAATAGAAAAAGACCATCGGTCTGTCAAGGAATATACGGCTCATATCAAAGAAGAAATAGCTCCGTTTACCGATGTCCCTATCCTATTTATAAGCGTTAAGGACAGGAAGCGGGTCTTAAAAGCCTTAGATATTGCTAATCAAGTAGTTAATAACAAGAAAAAACGTATAAAGACCCGCAAACTGAATGATGTTCTATTACCACTTATACAAAAAAATCCGCCACCCGCCATAAAAGGAAAATATGTCAAGATCAAATATGTGACACAACTTCCCACGAAAAGGCCTCAATTCGCCTTCTTTTGTAATCTTCCCCAGTATGTGAAAGAACCATATAGAAGGTATCTGGAGAACTTGCTACGAGCATCGTTCGACTTTACCGGTGTCCCTATTAGTGTTTATATGCGTAAAAAGTAGGTCAATTAACTATATCGCCTGGTTTAGCGTTTTCAGGAACATTTACCAGGCTTAATCCTTCTGCATTTTCCGCCATTAATATCATTCCATTACTTTTAATCCCCATTATTTTTTTAGGTTCAAGGTTCGCTACGACCAATACGCTTTTCCCTGGGAGCTGATCTAAACGATAATGCTTTGCCATACCTGACACGATAGTCCTTTTCTCAAAACCCATATCGACCTTTAGTTCTAAGAGCTTTTCCGAACCTTTTACCTGTTTTGCGGAGAGAATGCTCCCTACTCTTATATCCAGTTTTTGGAAATCATTGAAATCTATAGCTTTCTTGACTGGTTTGTGGTCTATACGTTCTTTATCATCTGTATTTTGGAAAAGTTTATCTTGTTGCTTTTGGATGGTCTTATCATCGATCTTAGTGAACAAATGTACTGACTGACCAATGCCATGTCCAACTGGCAGATATTCCGCTTTATCCGTTATATCGTTCCAGGTAATCCCATCATCCAGTTTTAAGATATCGTACAACTTCTTACAAGTGATGGGAAGGAACGGTCTTCCTAAAACCGCTAATGCCGCGCTTATTTGTAATGCTATATATAAAGTGTTCTTTGTTTCTTGTTCATTGGTTTTTATGGACTTCCATGGTTCTTTCTCGGCCAGATATTTATTGCCAGCCCTTGCCAGGGATAGCCATATGTTCTGAGCTTCCCTGAACTTATAAGTTTCAATCTTATCCCCGATCTTGTCAGGATGTTGGTTAAGCAGCTGTAACGCCTTTATTGAGGCTTCATCCAGGTCTTTATATTCCGGCACATGACCCTGGAAATATTTATGGGTCAAGACCGTGACGCGATTGATAAAATTACCTACAATAGCTACTAATTCATTGTTGTTCCTGGCCTGAAAGTCTTTCCAGGTGAAATCATTATCCTTAGTTTCCGGAGCATTTGCCGTAAGCACATACCGCAAAACATCTTCTTTTCCGGGGAATTCTTCTAAGTACTCGTGCAACCATACCGCCCAATTCTTAGAGGTTGATAATTTCCTACCTTCTAAATTGAGGAATTCATTTGCCGGGACATTGTCTGGTAATATGAAGCTTCCTTCTGCTTTTAGCATGATAGGAAAAATGATACAATGGAAAACGATATTATCTTTACCGATGAAGTGAACCAGCTTTGTATCTTCATCCTTCCAGTACTCTTTCCAATTCTTGTTATTGGCTTCCGCCCATTCCTTAGTTGAAGATATGTAGCCAATAGGTGCATCAAACCAAACATAAAGAACCTTACCTTCTGCATTTTCCAATGGTACTTGTATTCCCCAATCCAAATCCCGGGTAACCGCTCTGGGTTGAAGGCCTTCATCGATCCAGGATTTACATTGGCCGTAAACATTAGGTTTCCAGTCATTTTTATGGTCTTTAATGATCCATTCATTGAGCCAGTCTTCATATTGGTCTAATGGTAAAAACCAATGTTTAGTTGTCTTTTTGACAGGTTTACTACCAGAAATTTTTGATTTGGGATTGATCAATTCTTGAGAACTTAAAGAAGTTCCGCAATTTTCACACTGGTCGCCATAAGCTTCTTCATATCCGCATTTAGGACAAGTACCTTCTACAAATCTATCGGCCAGGAACTGTTTTGCTTCCGGATCGTATAATTGTTCCGTTTCCTTTTCTATGAACTTGTCCTTATCGTGAAGTTTTTTAAAGAAATCACTTGCGGTGCTATTGTGGGTAGGGTTTGTCGTTCTGGAATAATGATCAAAATGTATCCCAAAACGATCGAACGAGGATTTGATCATTTCGTGATATCTATCTACGATCTCCTTTGGTGTAACGCCTTCTTTATCTGCTTTCAATTTAATGGGCACACCGTGTTCATCGCTACCACAGATGAATATCACATCCTTATCCTTGAGCTTTAAATAGCGAGCATAGATATCTGCCGGGATGTAAACCCCTGATAAATGACCAATATGAATAGGTCCATTCGTGTAAGGCAGTGCTGCTGTTATGGTATATCGCTTTGGGTTGTTCATGATCATTTTTAGGGAAAGGCAAAAGTAATCATTTGTCTAAATATGACGTAGCTTAAAAAAGTAATCGTATTTAATGCTGAAATAAAAGTTTTTTTAATTTTACCTGATGATCAAGCCCGAGCCATTACACGAAGGATCAGTAGTAGCCATTGTAGCTACGGCGAGAGCGGTTTTTAGTAAGGACCTGGAATTTGCCAAAGATTGGCTGACCTCTTGTGGATATCGGGTGATGCTGGCAAATAATATCGATCATACCTATCATCAGTTCGCTGGAGATGACGCGATGCGAATTAATGCTCTCCAGAAAGTCATCGATGATGATAATATTGATGCAATATGGTTTGGTAAAGGTGGTTATGGATGCGCAAGAGTAGTTGATCATATCAACTTTAAACCTTTAATGGAAAGAACTAAATGGTTCATAGGTTATTCTGACCCTACGGTATTCCATCTGGCATTGTTCAATAAAGGAATCATGAGCCTACATGGTGTCATGCCCGTAGGATTGTCAGAAAAATCAGTAGATTCCAGGGTTCATTTAAACAATCTATTGAGAGGAAAAGCGCTACATTATCGGCTGGAAAAAGTAAGTGCACTGAACCGGGATGGTGAAGCTGAAGGTAGGTTGATCGGCGGAAATCTTTCTGTCATCCAATCCGTTATCGGAAGTCCGTCCAGTTTATGCCCTAAGGATAACATTCTTTTCTTAGAAGACCTGGATGAATATCTCTACCATATCGACAGGATGATGATCAATTTGAAGAGGAACGGTGTTTTTGAAAGGGTAAATGGATTAATCATAGGAAGTTTCAGCGCTATGAAGGATAATGATGTCGCATTTGGCAAAACTGCTTATGCGATCATCAAAGACGTGGTAGAGCAATATGATCTTCCAATGTACTTTGATTTTCCTGCGGGTCATGAAGTTGATAATTACCCTTTACTATTAGGGGAAGAAGTAATAATGAAAGTTCATAATGGACAATTAAATTTACAGGCTAAAAATGGCAGCGCATAACGAATTAGGCAAAGAAGGTGAACTGGAAGCTTGTAACCACTTAAAGAACAGTGGTTTTCAAATCGTTACAACAAATTATAGATTTGATAAGGCTGAAGTGGATATCATTGCAAGGAAAGAAGACCTGCTGGTAGCAGTTGAGGTGAAAACCAGAAGCACGAGGGATTTTGGCCTACCTCAGGATTTTTTGAAGCCACAACAGATCAAGCGATTAGTAAAGGCGGTCAACCATTTTGTGGAAGTGAAGCAACTAGATGTTGAAGTAAGGTTTGATGTTATAGCCGTCGTAGGTCATGGAGCTAAAAAGCAGATCGAACATTTAGAGGATGCTTTCCTGCATTTTTGATGATGTTCTTTCCACGATTAGTTCTGCGGCTCTCTGGCTGGCTCCCTGCCGGCCTAGTTTGATCCTTAGCTCTTTGTATTTCTTTTTTATTCTTAAAGCATTTTCTTCTTTAAGTAAGTTATCAAGTTCACGTTCCAGATTAGCTTTGTTAAAATCGGTTTGGATAAGCTCTTTGACGACTTCTTCGTCCATGATCAGGTTCACCAGGGAAATATAGTTCAGATTGATGATGTTCTTAGCGATCATATAAGAAAAATAGTTGCCCTTATAACAGACAACCTGAGGAACTTCAAACAATGCCGTTTCTAGTGTTGCTGTTCCTGAAGTTACCAGTGCTGCTTGTGCAATCCTTAATAGATTGTAAGTCTGGTCCCTGACCATTAATATGTTGTCTTTTTTTAAAAAAGGGTCATAATCCTCTTTTGTCAATCCTGGTGCACCGGCGATCACGAATTGATGCTCATTAAAGCTCGATGCCATTTGCATCATGACGGAAAGCATTTTCCTTATCTCCTGACGCCTACTTCCAGGAAGCAAAGCTATTATAGGTTTTTCTAAAAGATCATTTTCCTTTTTAAAGGCCTGTTCATCTTTATATTTAAAAGTATTAATAGCGTCTATCAAAGGATGACCAACGAAATCAACCTTATGATGATGCTTCTGTTCGTAAAACTCTTTCTCAAAAGGTAAGATGACATATAAATGATCAATATCCCTTTTCATTGAATTTATCCGGTTTTCTTTCCAAGCCCAGATCTGTGGTGATATATAATACTGTGTGCTGAAACCTGTTTTCTTCGCCCATTTTGCGATCCGCATATTAAAACCCGGATAATCGATGAAGATGATCGTGTCAGGTTGGAAATCTAGGATGTCCTTCTTACAATAGCTTATATTCTTGAGGATCTTATCCAGATTGGTGATCACTTCCCAAAACCCCATGAAAGCGATGTCTTTATAGTGCATGGCGCAGTTAGATGACAAAGCCTGCATCAAGTCGCCACCCCAAAACCTGAAATGTGCATTTTCATCCCTGGACTGAATAGCCTTCATCAAATTGGCTCCATGTAGATCACCAGATGCCTCGCCTGCGATTATATAATACTTCATAATTTATCGTTGGTGTAAAAATAAAGTATTCAAATATATTTGAAGTGAAGAGATTTATTTATTTCTAACTATCAAACAGGCTTTAAACTCAGTATATTTGCAAAAAAACGATGTATGCTTCAATCCATGACCGGTTATGCTAATGAAGAATTAGAACTTGATGGTATCAATTATGAGATCGAAATGAGATCATTAAACAGTAAACATTGCGACATACAGATCAGGATGCCCGAATCGCTTAACCCATACGAAATAGAGATCAGGAACCTCATAAAGAAAAAGCTTCAGCGTGGGAAGATCAATCTGTTCATAAAACAGATAAAATCAAAGGATGAAAAGACACATCGTATAAATAAAGATGCCGTGAGTTCTTACTTGGATGAACTTAAAGAATTGGCGGAAAGTTATCCCACTGATAATTTTCTTTCAATTGTGATGAACCTTCCTGGTAGTATTGTGGAAAGTGAGGCAAATCTAAACGAAGAAAATATAGATTGTTTGATGAGTAAACTTAGGGATACGATCGATAAGATGATAGTGTCAAGGAAGAAAGAAGGTGAACAATTAGAAACTGATATCATCAATTCTATTAATAATATCAAAGCATTGCTAACCATAGTCAAAGGTAAAGATAAAGGGCGTATTGATAATATACATGATCGATTGAATGAAAAGTTAGAACAGGTCAAATCTGAAATAGATGAAAATCGACTAGAACAAGAATTGCTGTACTATACTGAAAAATTGGATATCCATGAGGAATTAGTAAGACTTCAAGCTCATCTGGAAGAATTCGAGAGCTCTGTCAAGTCGGAAGGAATGTTAGGAAAGAAGTTAGGTTTCATAGGTCAGGAAATAGGTAGAGAGATAAACACGATAGGTAGTAAAGCAAACGACAGCTTGATCCAGCATAAGGTGATAGGAATGAAAGAAGAACTAGAAAAGATCAAGGAACAAACCTTAAACGTATACTAATGAAGGCAGGAAAATTAATTGTGATTGCTGCTCCATCCGGCAGTGGTAAGACATCAATAGTAAAACGACTTATTAAAGACGATGAACTTAAATTATCTTTTTCTATATCAGCAACGACAAGAGATCCAAGGCCAAATGAGAGAGAAGGAAGAGATTATTATTTTAAAAGTCTTGAAGAGTTCAAGACCCTGATACAAGAAAATGCCTTCATTGAATGGGAAGAAGTATACCTGGGTCAATATTACGGTACTTTACATCAAGAAGTCGATCGATTGAGAAAAAAAGGGTACAATGTAATTTTTGATATTGATGTTAATGGGGCTTTAACCATAAAAGATAAGTTCAATGAAGATTGTATGGCACTTTTTATTCAAGCACCAGACCTTGAATCATTAAAAAAAAGACTTTTAGCTAGAAAGACCGAGAGTAAGATATCCCTTAAAAAAAGATTAGAAAAAGTTAATTGGGAAATAAGCAAGCGACATCAATTTGATGAAGTGATAATAAATGAACATTTAGATGATGCTGTAGCTAATACAAGAGGAACAATATTAGAATTCATTAATGATGTCTAAAAAAAAGAATATAGGACTTTATTTTGGAACTTTTAATCCAATTCATATTGGACACTTGATCATAGCTAATCATTTAGCAGAATTTACAGATCTGGATGAAGTTTGGTTAGTGATAACACCACACAACCCTTTCAAGAAGTCCAGCAATCTACTAGCCGACTATCACAGGTATCAAATGGTAGAAATGGCTCTAGGACCGTATGATAATATCAAACCGAGTAAGGTTGAGTTTGATCTACCAAGACCCAATTACACTTCTAAAACACTGGTAAAATTAGAGGAAGATCATAAAAAAAGTTCATTCAATCTTATCATTGGAGAAGATAACCTTATTAATTTTAAAAAGTGGAAGAACTATGATTTCATTTTAAAAAATTATGGACTATATGTTTGTCCAAGAGTTAGCAGAAGTGATTTTCCTGAAGAATTTAAGAATCACAGGAATATCCACTGGACCAAAACACCAATAATGGAAATCTCTTCAACCTATATTAGATATTGTGTAAAAGAAGATAAAAACTACAAACCATTATTACCTAAGGAAGTTTGGAATTATATTGATGAAATGAACTTCTACAAAAAATAAAAGCTTTCCTAGTGGAAAGCTTTCTACGTAAGATCAAAAAACGAGTTTTCAAACTTACTACACAAAAAGCGGTCTGGACGAGACTCGAACTCGCGACCCCCTGCGTGACAGGCAGGTATTCTAACCAACTGAACTACCAGACCAATTGAAGGTGCAAAAATAAATTTATATTTCATATCTGCAAACATCTTAGAGTATTTTTTAATAGGAATAATATTGTTTTTGAATCATGAACTTATTGATAATAGGGTTGAATTCCTTTTTTATATCAGCTGGATAGTAATTAATTTTATATTTAGCACATATTTTTTTCAATTCTTTAAAATAATCAGTAACGCGTGCGTTATATTCTTCTTTAGCATCATCACCAAGTAGATTTACATGGTCATTGGTTTCAACATCGATGAATTTTTTTGGTTTATTGGAATAATTAAGCTCTAACTCTTTATCCGAGTCGAACACATGAAATAAGATTACTTGATGTTTATTGAACTTTAAGTTTTTTAATGTTTTGAATAGATCAGATGAGTCGTTTGAGTTTTTGAATAGGTCGGAAAAAACTATAATAAGAGACCTTCTTTTTAATTTTGCGACAATTTTGTTTAAGTTAATGATATCAGTTGATCTAGTATCATTTGTCATAGACTGACAAATTTGTTGAAGATAATCATATATATATGTATATTGTTTAAAGCTAGATTTTTGCTCTGTGTTTAATTCAAGGTTATTGTTGAAAACACTTAGTCCTACGGCTTCTCTTTGTTTTTCCATAAGTTTACATAGAGAAGCGATCATCAAACATGAAAAGTAGATTTTATTTAGTTTCTTTGGAGATGGATTATTTATGGAAGGAAAATACATTGAAGATGAATTATCAAGAATAAATTGACACCTTAAATTCGTCTCCTCTTCATATTTTTTAGTATATAACCGATTTGTTCTAGCAAATACTTTCCAGTCTATATGCTTTGTGGACTCTCCAGTATTGTATAATCTGTGTTCAGAGAACTCGGAAGAATATCCATGGAAAGGGCTTTTATGCAAACCAGCAATATAACCCTCTACAATTTGATTTGCATAAAAGTTAAGCTTTTGAGACAGATTATATTCCTGTTCAGTGAACACTATAGTGTATTATTAATTGGTAAGGATTACTATAAATATTGCTCGATAGAATCAACATATTTTTTCTTAGGAGCAACACCTACCTGCTTATCAACAATTTCGCCATTTTTGAATAAAAGTACAGTGGGTATGTTCCTGATGCCGTACTTCGCGGCATATTCTTGATTCTGGTCTATATCAACTTTCGCTAAGTCTAACTTGTCTTGATAATCTTCAGCAATTTCATCAAGAATTGGACTCAAAGTTCTGCAAGGACCGCACCATTCAGCCCAGAAATCTACTAATACCAGCTTATCATTATTGATAACTTTATCTTTGAAATCATGATCTTTAACTTCCATACTTTTTGTTTCAAAATTAAATAATTATTAAACAATAGCAAATAAAAAACCCTTTTAGCATAAGCTAAAAGGGTTATAAAAGAAAGCGGCGACCTACTCTTCCACTGGACGTAGTACCATCGGCGCTAACAAGCTTAACTTCTCTGTTCGGAA
>CAJXLO010000064.1 GCA_913056525.1 uncultured Psychroflexus sp. | reverse complement strand
TATAAAATTAAGATCTCAAATCGTTCATTATAAGTACAAAGCATGGGTTGTTTGAATTTTAAATCGGACAACAATGAATATAAATAATCTAAATAGCTCACACCCACATTCATTTTATTAATTTTTTAGCAAATAAATTGATTTTTTTAAAAATAACAATAAAAATTAACTTATATATTCTTACGGTTTTTTTATGAGTTAAAGTAAAAATAACAACTTTAGGTGATTGATTATCAATGTACGATACAATAGATACATCTTTTTTCAACTAAATATTTAGTTCGAACTAATTTTTTAGTTATATTTGCTCCATCATTCAAATTTACAACATGAAAGAATTAACTAAAGCTGAGGAAGAGATCATGCAAATACTATGGCGACTTAGAAAAGCCAGGGTAGCTGATGTATTGGATGAGATCAAAGACAAAGACCCGTCTTACAATACGGTATCTACCATTGTGAGGATCCTTCAAAGTAAGGGTTTTGTAGACCATGAAAAACAAGGCCGTGGCTATCTCTATTATCCTGTAATAGAAAAAGAAGCCTATCAAAGCACTCGTGTCCATCGCATCGTCAATGATTATTTCAATGGGTCTTTTAAGAACATGTTGTCATTCTTCGTGCAAAAGGAAGATCTGGACATTGATGATCTGGAGGAAATAAAACAACTCACAAAAAATAAAGAAGAATGATCAAATATGTGGTCGATATCATAATACTTCAGTTTATTTTTTTAACGGTTTATCAGCTGATAGCAAAAATGCCCTACTTTAAGTTCAACAGATGGTATCTACTTGGTAGTATGGCCATATCGTTCTTGTTACCAGTATTTAATTTTCAAATGATTAATGTCTGGCCGACAATGGTTCCAGATTTTATGCAGCCTATCGTTCAATTGCAAGATATAGTCATTCAACCTAATTTGGACCAACAAAACCTTCAAAAGATAAGCCAAAACTTAAATTATTGGGAGGTTCTTCAGTGGGTTATTCTCTTCATATCAATTTATAAATTGGTCAGGATGGCTTTAGCTTTTAATCAGATAAGATGTATTTTAAATAAAGCTGATCATGAACAAACTAAAGATCATATTCATTACTACAGATTGAGAGATAATAAAGATGCATTCTCTTTTTTTAATCTTATAGTTATTGGTGAAGATATCCCTAAGGATATGATCGATCATATTCTTACGCATGAAAAAGTGCATGCCAAAGCATTACACAGTATCGATTTGCTCCTGGTTGAACTCCTTGTATCCATCATATGGTTCAACCCACTTTTATACATCTACAAAAAAAATATCATTTTAAATCACGAGTATGAAGCTGATGCGATAAGCGTAGATATAAACAATAAATATGAATATATGAATAGCCTAATCAATAACCAATTTAAAACATCGGCTATTCAATTTGTCAACCCATTTTTTAATCAATCAAACCTTAAAAATAGAATAATCATGTTACAACAATCAAAGATCAGCACCATTCAAAAAATGAAGTATGTAGTTATATTGCCTGCTTTATTGCTATGTTTTACCTATTTATCATGTAATAACACTAAAGATGGAAATAAGAATGAGGAAACAAAAACAGAGGCAATTCCACTCAGCAAAATAGATAAAGTCCCTCATTTCAAGGAATGTAGTGGAAAAAAGGATAATAATGAATTGAAGAAATGCACTTCAGAGAAGATAATGCAACACATTAAAAAAGAGATGAAAGCATATGATTACGAAGAAGAGATTAGAAGAATCGTTAAAAAGAACAAAGATGAAGAGGGCAAAGAAGATGGAACAATTGTACAAAACATACGTTCAAAAGTAAGCGACTCTATACAGAGAATATATGTACAATTCAAGATAAGTAAAGAAGGAAAAGTTGAAAATGTGGTATCAAGAGCAGCGACAAAAAAATTAAAGGATATAGGCAAAAGTGTCGTAAGCACATTACCTGAAATGGTTCCAGGAAAACAAGATGAAAAGAACGCTTCGGTTATTTATCAATTGCCCATAGTTCTAAAGTTGCAATAACGCGATAAGAATTTCTTTATCATGTTATGATCAAAGTCTAAAGCACAGAAACGGTGTTTTGGACTTTTTTTAACATTAGCGTGAATTTCATATCATTCCCTATTAATATATTATTGCTAATTTTATATATTTATGCAAATATATTATAGTTATGGAATCATGTCCACAATGCCAGTCAAGTAGGATTATAAAAAGCGGTGTGATCAAAGACCGACAACGCTACAAATGTAAGAAATGTAACTACAATTTTACGGTCAATAAGCTCGGGAAACAGATCGATCAATACTATGTTACCAAAGCACTCCAACTTTATCTTGAAGGACTATCTTATCGCGAGATCGAGCGGATCCTTGGCGTCTCCCACGTTACCATCATGAAATGGGTGAGAAAATACCAGATAAAACAAGCCTTTCAGAATGAGTATCATCCAACGTATAAGATATGTAACAATGAAGAACTGGTCAAATTTTTCAAGGATAGAGAAAATCTGGAAGGTGCTGGTGTCATCGTCACTGAGCTTGGTAATAAGTTCATGTTGATCAAATGGGAGAGATTTAAAGAATAGCATGAAAAGTACGCTTATAGCTATATAGTTTACAAAAAACTATATTTAATTTTTATTAACATGGTTTTTCCCACAATTTTGATGGGTGAAATCGAGCTCATTGAGCAAAAAAAGATAAAGTCATGTACAAATACTTTTTACTTCTCCTCTTTGTAGGATTAACTCATCAAAAAGTTGATGCTCAGGGATCACCGAACTACAACGGTGGTTTTAAGGTGACCTTTGACGAAGATCAACCAGATAAGTTCTTAAGGATCATTTCCTGGGCTCAATCACAATTTAACTATAGTGATGAAAGCCCAGATGATGTGAGCAATACTAATTTCTTGCTCAGAAGAGCCAGATTATTGTTAGTGGGACAAATAACAAATGATTTTCTCATCGTATCTCATATCGGATTAAACAATATGAGCGCTCAAAACATGGATCCCGTTGGTACTGGCGATGGCTCTCAAATCTTCCTTCATGATGCCTGGGTTCAGTATAATTTAAGCGAAAAGTTATCATTAGGTGGCGGTTTGCATTATTTCAATGGTATATCAAGATTGAACAATCAATCCACCCTGAACATGATGACGCTGGACAACAATCGATCTTCCTGGGCTACTTTAGGTTTGAGCGATCAGTTTGCCAGACATTTAGGGGTTTTTGCAAAAGGAACCCTGGGCAAGTTCCAGTATCAGGTGGCGATCAACAATGCGATTGCCAATAGCCTGGATGACAGAACGCCTATGCAAGGACAAGCCACTTATAATGGATTGAACAACTTAGGCTCTGCTGAATCATTGTATAATTATGCCGGTTATTTCACCTATCATCTATTTGATGAAGAGTCGAACTATTTACCCTATAAAGTAGGCAGTTACCTCGGTGGAAAGAAAGTCCTCACATTCGGAGCCGGATTTTTTGCCCATCCTAACGGTTCTGTTGTTCAACAACAGAATGATCTGGCTGGTGAAGATGTGCTACTTTATGCCGTCGATGCATTCTATGACACACCACTAGGAGATCGTAACGCAGCTTTAACGGCTTATGCCGTTCATCAGCAGAACGATTATGGGGAGAACTATCTTTTTGGTCCTTATGGCACTGGTGCAATGACCTATGGCCATGTAGGTTATGCTTTTGCCAGTGATAATGACAATCTGCGTTTCCAACCTTATGTCTCGTATGCTACTCATCAATTCGATGCTGCTGATGATAACAGGAATGTTCTTGGCGCTGGCATTAACGCTTATTTCAGCGGGCATAGTTCTAAATTGACCTTAGAGTTCAAGTCAGATACTTTTGGAGATCTAAAACAAGAAATAGTCAGCCTTCAGGCTATGATATACCTATAAAAACAGATAACTATGGAAAAGAAAACTTCAGAAAAACAGAAACACGCCACCAAATACTGGCGAGAAAACTTAAAATACCTTGTAATCTTATTAACAATTTGGTTCCTGGTATCTTATGGGGCAGGCATCCTGTTCAAAGATTGGTTAAACCAATTTAAACTAGGTGGATTTAAACTTGGTTTTTGGTTTGCCCAGCAGGGCGCGATCTACGTATTCATCATTCTCATTTTTGTTTACGTAAGACTGATGAACAAATTAGATAAAAAATACGGATACGATAAATAATAAACTATGGACTCTCAAATACTTACTTATATTTTTGTTGGCATTTCATTTGCTATTTACATCGGGATCGCGATATGGAGTCGCGCCGGATCAACGAAGGAATTCTACGTCGCCGGTGGTGGTGTTTCTCCTTTAGCTAATGGTATGGCTACCGCGGCCGATTGGATGTCAGCTGCTTCTTTCATATCCATGGCTGGGATCATTTCTTTTATGGGATATGACGGCTCGGTCTTCCTTATGGGTTGGACCGGCGGTTATGTCCTTTTAGCTTTGCTTTTAGCGCCCTACCTTAGAAAATTTGGAAAGTTCACAGTTCCTGATTTTATAGGTGATAGATATTATTCAAAAGCCGCAAGATCGGTAGCGGTCATCTGCGCCTTAATCGTCTCATTTACCTATATCGCCGGGCAAATGCGTGGTGTTGGTGTGGTCTTTTCCAGATTTCTGGAAGTAGAGATCAATACTGGCGTGGTCATCGGTATGATCATCGTGTTGTTCTATGCGGTACTTGGCGGCATGAAAGGCATCACCTATACGCAGGTTGCGCAGTATTGCGTATTGATATTTGCCTTTTTAGTACCGGCTATATTCATTTCATTCCAAATGACCGGTAATCCGATACCAATGTTCGGCATGGGCGACACATTGGCCAGTCAACCGGATACTTATATGCTTGACAAATTAGATGGACTAAGTCAGGAATTAGGTTTTAATGCCTATACAGAAGGCTCTAAAGATATGATCGATGTTTTTGCTATAACGTTAGCTTTAATGGTAGGAACTGCCGGTTTACCGCATGTCATCGTTCGATTTTTTACCGTAAAGAAAGTTCAGGGTGCGCGAAAATCAGCCGGCTTTGCCCTACTTTTTATCGGGATTCTGTACATCACAGCGCCGGCCGTAGCTTCTTTTGGTAAATTGAATCTCATGCAAACGGTGAATGAAGAAGAATACAAAGATGTGCCTGAATGGTTCCATACCTGGGAAGATCTGGGACTCTTAGCCTGGTCAGATAAAAACTTAGATGGCAAGATCCAGTATCTGGGAGAAGCTAAACAAGGCGGTCCAGCACTATTGGACAACCCGGAGTTCAAAGATGGAGCAAAAGGACAAAGCGGTGAAAGGATCGTTACAAATCCAACGGATAATAAGAACGAACTTTACGTAGATCGTGATATTATGGTCTTAGCTAATCCGGAGATCGCTGATCTACCCAACTGGGTCATCGCGCTAGTTGCTGCAGGTTGTCTAGCCGCCGCTTTATCAACGGCCGCAGGCTTACTTTTAGTGATCTCATCATCGGTATCACATGATCTCATCAAAAAGATGATCTATCCTAAGATCACGGATAAAGGCGAATTGATCGCTGCTCGTATAGCATCAGTATTTGCTGTGGTTGCTGCGGGTTATTTTGGTATTAATCCTCCAGGGTTCGTCGCGGCCGTAGTGGCATTAGCTTTTGGTCTGGCCGCATCTTCTTTCTTTCCGGCGATCATCCTGGGTATATTCTATAAGAAAATGAACAAGGAAGGTGCTGTGGCCGGAATGGTCACCGGTGTTTCCCTGATGCTTTTCTATATGCTCAAATTCAAGTTCGACCTTTTTGGTGGCGGGACTCCTGAAGATTGGTGGTTCGGCATCTCGCCTGAAGGTTTTGGTGCCGTCGCGATGGTGGTCAACTTTATTGTTTCAATTGTAATTAGTAAATTTACTCCTAATCCGCCGATAGATGTTCAGGAGATCGTGGAAAACATCAGAATACCTAGCGGCGCCGGAAAAGCAACCCACTAATGATCTGATATGAAAAAAAGACATCAACAGAAATTGATCGTTTTGTCTGTTAGTTTGATGTTTATATGGAACATCCCTTTGATGATGCTGTTCGATCAGGACATCATCGTCTGGGGATTTCCCTTTTTTTATTTCAGTATCTTTTTAAGTTGGCTTTTGGCCGTAGGAATTGCTTATTTTATGATCAAACGCTATGATAGATAAGAGCATCATCCTGCTGATCATTTTGCTCTATTTGGGCTTTTTGTTCTATATCGCCTTTTGGGCGGAAAAGAACAAACGCGCTAAAGTGGTCAATTCGCCTTATGCTTACGCTTTATCATTAGCCGTTTATTGTTCAGCCTGGACCTATTATGGAAGCGTTGGCGTTGCTGCACGGAACGGCGTGGATTTTCTGACCATCTATCTGGGACCGGTCATCGCCTCACCTTTGTGGATCTATTTATTACGCAAGATCATCCGTCTTTCCAAGGTGTATAACGTTTCAAGCATTGCGGATTTCATTTCCCTGCGTTATGGTAATAATCGGTCAGTAGGTGCTTGGGTGACCATTATTTGCGCTTTGAGCATCATTCCTTATATCGCCTTACAGCTCAAGGCCGTATCAGAAAGCTTCAAGCTCATCACGACGTCATCGGACAATGCCATCATGGGAGAATACCTCCTGACGGATACCACGTTCTACATCGCATTGTTACTGGCGATTTTTGCGGCTTTCTATGGAACCTTACGCTATGATGCTTCCCAACAGAAAAGAGGCTTGTTCTTTGCCGTTTCCGTAGAATCAGTGATTAAACTGGTCATTTTCCTTATCGTGGGCATTTACGTCTCTTTTTATCTATTTGATAGCCCCGCTTCAATTGTTAAGACTATGCAGAAGAACAGCAATTATAAGGAGCTTACAACGCTTAACGGGCTTGAAGCAGGGATCAACTGGTATTTCACGCTAGCCTTATCATTCGTAGCTATTTTTCTATTACCACGCCAGTTCCAGGCCGGTGTCGTAGAGTATCAAAACAAAGCACAATTGCACAATGCCATTTGGCTGTTCCCGCTCTATCTCTTATTATTCAATATTTTCGTTATTTTTATCGCTTATGCAGGCATCTTGAGTTTAGGGCGAAATGTAAACCCTGATTATTTTTCAATTTTATTGCCCTTAGAGAACGGCAACGGTTTACTCAGCATATTGGTGTTCCTGGGTGGTTTTTCGGCGGTGATATCCATGGTGGTCGTGTCTACACTGGCATTATCTACGATGCTAAGCAACAATTTGATCATCCCTTATGGTTTCATCAGTATTTTTCAAAAGAACCAGCACGACAGAAATCAACAGTTGATCAAGAATATCAGGAGATTCTCCATATTTGGGTTGATCGCAATCGCTTATATATTATACGCCTATGTCGATCCGCAAACCTCGCTCTTCTCCATCGGTCTGGTATCGTTCTTGCTGATTGCCCAGTTAGCGCCATCATTCTTTATCGGATTGTTCTGGAACCGCGGATCTGCACTGGGTGCTAAAGTGGGAATGATCGCTGGTGCAGTTGTGGTCGTTTTTAATTATTTGCTTCCCTTCTTTGATCAAAACATTTATCCGATCGATCCTTCCGATCAGGATTGGCAAATCAGTGCTTTGATCAAATTTGGTTTTCTCGATCCGGTAAATGGTACATTTTTCTGGAGCATTCTGATCAATAGCTTTGCGTTTGCGGTTTTTTCATTGATCAGAAAAGGCAATTATAGAGAGCGAAATTACGGCGAAGTATTTGCTAATTCCACGAACGCGATACCGATGAAAGAAGATGCCTTCGTCTGGAAAGGCGAAGCGAACGTGGATGATATTTTAAATATATGGGAAAGGTTCATTGGTAAACAGCGCGCTAAAAAAGCATTACGGGTTTTCACAAAACGTTATGAGCTACAAGATGAGAAGCTAGTTGCTGATGCTCGATTCATCAATTTTTCAGAGAAATTGCTGACTGGAGCAGTAGGAAGCGCATCCGCTAAAATACTCATAGGCAATGTGGTCAAGGAAAAACCCGTCACGCTGGTAGAAGTACTTAAGATACTGGAAGAGAACAAAGAAGCCCTGGCAAACAATAAACAATTGACCCAACAATCCCGTGAGCTCATCCAATTGACCGCGCAACTCAAGGATGCCAATGCGGAATTAAAACAACAGGACAAACAAAAGGATGATTTCCTCAACGCGGTGGCGCACGAGCTCAAAACACCTATCACCTCTATTCAGGCGAGTAGTGAAGTACTACAGGATGATGAAGATATGCCGGATGAGATCAAAGAACAGTTCCTCAAGAATATCATTTTTGATACGCAACGCATCGCCAATTTGATCAATGATATTCTTGATCTGGAGAAGTTAGCTTCCGGCCGACGAAAATTGGAATTGACTGACCAAGATCTTCGCCGGACAATAGATAAAGCGGTCAACAGCTTTAAAGCGCTAGCCGATAAAAGATCAGTAAGCATTTCTATTTCATCCGATTATGATAAGGTAATGACACAGTTCGATCATGATAAGATGTTACAGGTATTTACTAATCTCTTATCTAATGCCCTAAAATTTTCACCTGAAAAAGAAGGTGAGATCCGTATAGCTATAAGATCGGTTAGCGAGAAATGGCAGGTCACCTTTTCTGATAATGGTAAAGGTGTTCCTAAAGAAGATCAGCCGTATATTTTCGATAAATTCTATCAATCGGCAGGCCAATCGCTCAAAAAGGAAGAAGGAAGCGGCTTTGGTTTAGCGATTTGCCGTCAGATCATCAAACTCCACCAGGGTGATATTCGGCTTGATGATCAATATGAACAAGGTGCGAGATTTATTGTAGAACTCCCAAAATATAAGTTGAATGGCAAAGATACTACTCGTAGATGATGAACCTAATATCGTAATGGCACTGGAATATGCCTTAAAAAAGAAAGGCTTTGAAGTCTTCATTGCCTTAAGTGGAAAGGAAGCGATAAATATGTGTCATGAGCAGCAACCTTGTTTAATGGTCTTAGATATCATGATGCCGGAAATGGACGGTTTTGAAGTGATAGAGAAAATCAAAAGCGATACAGAAACCCAAGCGATCAAAACGATCTTCCTAAGTGCGAAGAACAAGCCGGAGGATATAGAGAAAGGACTGCAAGCCGGCGCAGTAGCATATATGACCAAGCCTTTTTCTACCAAGCGATTAATAGAAAAGATAACAGATTATTGTAAAAATTAAAATGACGTATTATGAATTATCATGAAGAATATCAAAAAAGCGTGAACAAACCGGATGAATTCTGGTTAGAGCAAGCGAAGCAGCTAAAATGGCTGAAAGAACCTCAAAAAGCCGTAGAACAAACTGATGATGGATTATTCCATTGGTTTCCAGATGGAGAGACGAACATGAGCTATTTATGTATCGATCAGCATATAGATGCCGGGCATGGTGATGAAGTGGCTTTGATATATGATTCTGCCGTGCGCCAAAAAGTCATCAAATATACCTATAAAGACATTCAGCAAGAAGTTTCAAAATTAGCCGGCGGACTTGAATCGCTGAATGTAAAAAAGGGAGATACCGTTGTCGTTTATATGCCAATGATCCCACATGCCTTGTTCAGCATGTTAGCCTGTGCGCGCATTGGAGCTATACATTCCGTTGTCTTTGGAGGTTTTGCCCCTAATGAACTGGCTATGCGAATAAACGATGCTAAACCTAAAGCCTTACTTACTGCGACCAGTGGTATTGAGGTAGATCGTATCATTCCTTATAAACCTATGGTAGACGAAGCACTGGAGATCGCCGATCATCAACCGGAACATGTCATTATTCACAATAGGAAATTAGGCGCTAAAAATCCCAGGAAAGCCATTGATGTGGATTATGATGAACTTGTGGAAAGATCAACACCAGCTGATTATGTGGCTTTAGCTTCTGATCATCCGCTTTATGTGCTTTATACCTCGGGGACTACCGGAAGTCCTAAAGGCGTTGTCCGTGATACCGGTGGTTATGCCACGGCATTACAGTATTCCATGAACGCCATCTACGGAATCGAACCCGGCGAAACGTTCTGGGCCGCATCTGATGTAGGTTGGGTCGTAGGTCACAGTTATATCATCTATGCACCGATGATCAATAGGAACACGACCGTCATTTACGAAGGTAAACCGGTAAAAACTCCTGATGCCGGCTCGTTCTGGCGAGTGATACAAGACCATAAGGTCAATGTAATGTTTACAGCTCCTACAGCTTTTAGAGCAATAAAGCGTGAAGATCCGGAAGGAAAACTGATTCGGGAACACGACATTAGTTCCTTACGTTATCAATTCCTGGCCGGAGAACGTTGTGATGAGAATACCCTCAATTGGGCAAAGGAAAACCTGCAAGTCCCGGTCATAGACCACTGGTGGCAAACAGAGTCC
>CAJXLO010000063.1 GCA_913056525.1 uncultured Psychroflexus sp. | reverse complement strand
CTACCGACCGGCAATGCGGTCAGCGACATCGATGAGTCCGACCCGGATTTTCCAGCAGGCGCCGTACAGACCGAAGGTACGGACCCGACGACGACCCTGGTCGTTCCAAACACCACGACATTCTCCGAGAACGACGGTTTCTTCGTTCCCGGCCCGAACGAAACCGGAACCCTGACCGGACATCTTTATCTGGATGAGAACGGCAACGGCACGCAAGACGCCGGTGAGGCCGACCTACCGGACATCGACATTGCGATCACCGATAGCCAAAACACCACCCAGACCATCGTCACCGATGCCAACGGCGATTGGTCGGTCACCCTACCGACCGGCAATGCGGTCAGCGACATCGATGAGTCCGACCCGGATTTTCCAGCAGGCGCCGTACAGACCGAAGGCACGGACCCGACGACGACCCTGGTCGTTCCAAACACCACGACATTCTCCGAGAACGACGGTTTCTTTGTTAATGAACAAGGTCAATCAGGAACACTTTCGGGTAGGTTGTACTTAGATGAAAATGGCAATGGGAACCAGGAGCTAAATGAACCTGGGATTGCATCCATAACCATAGATATAGAGGAGGAATCCGGATCTATCCAAACGGTAGAAACCGATAATAATGGCGATTGGTCAGTTCAGGTAGAACCTGGCGAAATATTGAGCCTGATCGATGAGAACGATGATGATTTCCCTAATAATGCTGAACAAACGGAAGGTAGCAATCCATCATTGACAACAGTTCCAGCTGGTGAGAACATTAGTGAAGTAGATGGTTACACAATACCCAATGAAATTGAGGTATTCAATGCGTTATCGCCGAATGGTGATGGGCAGAACGATTTTTTGAGGATAGAAGGACTTGACCAATTCGTTTCCAACAGTGTGGAAATATTCAACAGAAATGGCGTAAAAGTTTATGAAACAAGTAATTATGGAAGTAATGGGAATGTCTTTAGAGGAATAAGTGATGGAAGGATAACTATAAGAAAAAAAGAGGAGCTACCGAGCGGTACTTATTACTATATATTAAGATATGAAGATGCTGATGGTAATAAGTTCAATAAACAAGGATATTTATATATTAATTGAGATGAACAGGAGATCATTGTTAAAAATAATAGCTTTTATAATGGTAGCATTCACCAGTAGTACGGCTATTGGACAACAAGACCCCAGTTTTACACAATACATGTACAATACAATGACCATCAATCCAGCTTATGCCGGCACCAGAGATGTGCTAAGTGCTAATCTATTGTACCGGTCACAATGGATAGGTATCAAAGGAGCCCCACAAACGCAGACCTTAACCCTTCATTCGCCTATAAGTGATGGTCAGATGGGATTGGGATTCAACGTGATAAATGATCAGATCGGACCGGTATCTGAGACCAAGGTCAATGGTACTTACAGCTATATTTTGCCTATTGATAGATATACGAGTATCAGCTTTGGTATTAATGCTGGAGCTGAACTGTTCAATATAGATTTTTCAGAGTTGAACATCTTTGATGAGCAAGACGCAAGTTTCCAGAATAATGTAGATAACAAAATTTCACCACAAGTAGGTCTCGGAGCTATGATCTATAACGATCTTTTTTATGTAAGTTTAAGTGCTCCAAGAATACTAAGGACAGAATATTATGAAGCAGAGAATAATTCAAACACTGTTGCGAGAAGCAGGGTACATTATTATTTAACAGCAGGTTATGTTTTTGATGTTAATGATAATATAAGGTTCAAACCATCGATATTAAGCAGATATGTAAGCGGATCGCCCTTGCGCTTGGATGTTTCTGCGAACTTTCTGATCAATGACCAATTTTCTATAGGCGCATCTTACAGATTATCATCATCATACGGTATTATGACAAGTTATCAAATATCCGATGCTCTATTAGCAGGCGTTTCTTATGATAGGGATTCATCAGAATTGCGTAATTTTAATGACGGAACATTTGAAATCTTTTTAAGGTTTGAACTGTTTAAAAAGTATCGAAAAATGTACACGCCAAGATTTTTTTAAAATGAAATATTTACTTTACATAATGATAATATTACCTTTGTTGAGCTTTTCCCAGATCGATAAGCTTGACGAAGCCAACGAAAAGTTCGAGAATTTTGCTTATGTTGATGCCAGACAGATCTATCTTGAAGTAGCAGAAGCCGGATATGAATCTGAGAGCCTTTTTAAAAAACTAGGTGATTCCTACTATTTTAATAATGACCTCGAAAACGCTGAAAAATGGTATGGCAAACTCTTTGACTATTCTGATGACCTATCAACTGATTATCTATTCCGTTATGCTCAATCATTAAGAGGCATTGAAAAATATGAGGAATCGGTAAAATATATGAAGAAGTTCGATTCGATCACGAAAAGATCGGTCGAAACAGGAGAGTTAGATGATAAACAAAATTATCTGGAGCTTATCGATCTACAATCAGGAAAGTTCAAGATCGATACTATAGATCGTATAAATTCAGAGTTATCAGACTTTGCTCCAAAGTTCGGTAACGGTAATTTGATCTTTGCATCGAACAGAGAACGTTCCGATGTAGCTCAAAGGATACACGAGTGGAACAATCAACCTTTTCTAGATATTTATGAAGTTGAAGTCGATGAGCAATTCTCTATCGTAGGGCAACCTAAACCCTTGAGCAACAAGATCAACTCCAAATTCCACGACGCATCAGCTACCATCACGAAAGATGGAAAGACCATTTACTTCACCAGGAATAATTTTACGGATAAAGAGTTTAAAAAAAGCGAATCAGGGGTCAATTTCTTAAAGATCTACCGATCAGAAAAGGATACTGATGGGAACTGGCAGGACCCGGTAGAACTGCCTTTCAACAGTGACGATTATTCTTGTGCACATCCTGTACTTGATCCAGCAGAAGATAAATTGTATTTTGCTTCGAACATGCCTGGAACAAAAGGAAAATCAGATATATTCAAAGTAGAGATAGGATCGAACGGTGAATTCGGAGACCCTGTTAATCTGGGAACGACGATCAACACGAGCGGAAGGGAAAGCTTTCCATTTGTAAATGAAGATGGACTTTTATTCTTTTCTTCAAATGGACATCCCGGATTAGGCGGATATGATGTTTTTGTTAGTGAGATAGACCAGTTAAACGAACCGATGAACCTGGGAAGACCGATTAACAGTCCAAAGGATGATATCAGCTTCATCGTTGACGCTTCTACCAAGATTGGTTTTTTTGCCACAAACCGGGATAAAGAAGCAAAGGAAGATGACATCTATAAGTTCATACAAACTGAAGACCTGATCACCCAATGTAAGCAGTATCTAACCGGAGTAGTAAAAGAAGAAGATACAGGAGATACCTTAACATCAGCAACGGTAAAACTATTTTCTGAAAATCTGGAACTCATCGAAAAGACCAAAACCGATGTAAACGGTGAATATAGCTTTAATGTGGATTGTAATAAAAGATATATCATCCGTATTGAAAAAGATGGTTATCAAACTCAAGAGAACTTGATAAAATCCACAAGTCAATATGAAAAGCAAGTAGATAATGACGTAAGTCTCCGTTCTGGTGAGAATTTAGGCGTACAAAAAGCTGAAAAAGGAGATGATCTACGCGATATTTTACAACTTGATCCTATTTACTTTGAGCTGGACAGGTCTCGTATAACCGATCAGGCAAAAGTAGAACTGCAGAAGGTAGCGGCGCTGATGAAGCAGTATTCAAGTATGAAAATTGATATACGTTCTCACACGGATAGCCGTGCCGGCGATGCCTATAATAAAATACTTTCCCAGAAAAGGGCAGAAGCTACCATGTCCTACATCATCAAACAGGGAATAAGCAATAGCAGGGTTTCTGGTAAGGGGTATGGAGAAACGCAACTTGTCAATAATTGTAGTAATGGCGTAGAATGTACAGAGCAACAGCACGCGAAGAACAGAAGGTCAGAGTTTATTATCCTAAATGAAAATGAAACACCTCAGGAATTGCGAAAAAAACTCGATGATCAGGTAGATGTTCCAGATAATTCCGTTAATAAAAATATTAACGATAGACCATTAAAAAATAAGGTATCTAAAAAAGATGCTTCTAAAACCTATGATTTCAAGCTTGAAAGTCCCAAAGTATTTACGGTTCAGGTCTCTGCAACAGCTCAAAACAGGCAAATCAACATACCCAACGTAGATAATGAATATAGTTATTCCTTTGACGATGGTTACAAACGATATTTCTCTGGGGTGTTCTCGTCTAAAGCCAAAGCTGATGAACATAAGGAAAGTCTTGTACAAAAAGGAGTAAAAGGAGCTTTTGTTGTTGCTTTAAAAGGTAACAAAAGAATCATTCTATCAAATTGATATTCTCACGGACTAAATAAATCCTAAAAGTTGCCATCTATGGTCTAGTTTTTATTTATTTGCACTAAAAACCAACATTGGCTGAAGAAGTACTACTTGTTGATGAACATGACCATTTCATAGGAAGGATGGAAAAAATAGAAGCTCATGAAAAAGGATTGCTACACAGGGCATTTTCCATCTTTGTATATAATGACAATGGTGAGCTATTGATGCAAAAACGTGCATATTCAAAATATCATACGCCTGGTCTGTGGACCAATACCTGTTGCAGTCATCAACGAGAAGGTGAAACCAACGTTGAAGCGGGAAAAAGAAGACTTCAAGAAGAAATGGGCTTCACCACCGATCTGGAGGATCAATTCTCATTCATTTACAAAGCTCCATTCAGCAATGGTCTTACGGAACATGAATATGACCATATCCTCACCGGTCATTTCAACGGTATTCCAAATCCGAACCCTAATGAAGTAGCGGAATGGAAATGGATGAAACTGGATGAAATTGAAAAGGACATAGAAGAACAACCGGAGAATTACACAGCCTGGTTCAAGATACTCCTTGAAAAGTATCTTGAGAAATTAAATAATGACAAGAGATAATAATGAAGAAAGTAACCGTACATCGTAAAGCTCATTTCAATGCCGCACACCGATTATATGTGAAAGAATGGTCATTTGAAAAAAATCAATCGGTCTTTGGCAAGTGCAATAATCCGTATTATCACGGACACAATTATGAGATCGTAGTATCCGTTACCGGCGAAATTGATCCGCAGACGGGTTATTTAATAGATATGAAAATCCTTAAGGACATCATAAAGGAAGAAATCGAAGATGCCTTTGATCATAAGAACCTGAACGAGCAGGTTCCAGAATTCAAAAATATAAACCCAACTGCGGAAAATATCGTGGTTGTATCGTGGGAGAAGATCAGGAAAAGGTTAGATGAAGCCTTAGAACTGGAAGTTACTCTCTACGAAACTCCTCGCAACTTTGTAACTTATAAAGGAAATTAGAAATGGAATTAAAAGAAGGCGATCCTGTACCCCATTTTAGTGGTGTGGACCAAAATGGAAACAACTTTGATAGTAAAGAACACATAGGGAATAAACCTTTGGTGGTTTATTTCTATCCCAAGGATTTTACGCCAGGCTGTACACAGGAAGCTTGTCAATTCAGAGATAATTATGAGGATTTTAAAGAGCTAGGTGCAGAAGTAATAGGTATAAGTGCAGATTCAGCGAAATCCCATGAGAAGTTCAGCAAAAAACACGATCTTCCCTTCCGACTGTTATCCGATGCTAACAAGAAGTTGCAAAAGAAATTTGGTGTAAAAAAGAGCGTTTTTGGCCTTCTGCCAGGCAGGGAGACCTTTGTTATCGATAAGCAAGGCAAGATCATCATGCGATTCAATGATCTTAAAGCATCAGGGCATATCCGTAAGGCTCTAAAGGTTTTAAAGCAATAAGAATTTGAAAAGAAGAATTGATCCATATCCCTTAAATTTCAAGCCGATACTTAAAAGTAAAATTTGGGGTGGAAATAAATTAGTTGAGCAGCTCAGCAAGCGTTCAACCATCGACAAGCTAGGAGAAAGCTGGGAGTTATCGGGTGTTCCAGAAAATTTGTCAGAAGTAGCCAATGGACCGCTGAAAGGTCAAGACCTAAAACAACTTATTCAAGTTTATCAGGATGATCTCGTTGGTAAAAAAGTGTATGCTAATTTCAAAGAACAATTCCCTTTGCTCATCAAGTTCATCGATGCTGCTGACACCTTATCCGTTCAATTGCACCCGGATGACCGGCTAGCTCAGCAACGTCACAACTCTTTTGGAAAGACCGAAATGTGGTATATCGTAGACCATGAAGAAGATGGATTTATCATCGCGGACCTGAAGAAAAAATTGAACGAAGAACAACTGAGAGAGCTCATCGACAAAGGGCAGCTACAACAACATTTAAAAGCTTATCCTACAGAAAAAGGAGATACGTTTTTTATATCACCAGGTTTGGTCCATGCTATAGGGAAAGGCGTCTTGTTAGCAGAAATCCAGCAAACTTCGGACATCACTTACAGATTGTTCGATTGGAACAGGAAAGATGACCATGGAAACGAGCGTGAATTGCATATTGAAGATTCCTTAGAAGCAGTAGACCTTTCCCTGAACGCTCGACCTAAGGTGAATTATGATAAACGGGCTGAAAAGGTCGAGCTGGTTGACAATAGATATTTCACAACTTCGAGGCTCAACCTAAATGCAGCTAAAGAAATAGACCTTAGCTACAGGGATAGTTTTACGATACTCATCAACGTATCAGGTAAGGTGGAAATCATTTATAAGGATAAAAGCTATTCATTACCAATGGGCGAAACCATGCTTATTCCGGCTATTATAGATAAACTTCAGCTAGTACCAGCTTCAACTGCTACTTTATTGGATGTACACATTCGTTAAGAAGTTCCAACGGGATTTCTGGTCTTGATATTTTCTATGATCATCTTCGCATGGATCCTGGAATTCTCAATGAACCATTTATGGGTTTCCATACCGCCACAGATCACACCAGCTAGATAGATACCTTTCTTATTGGTTTCCATCGTTTGTGGGTCGTATATTGGTATCCTACTTTGTTCATCTTGAAGTTCGATTCCCATTGACCTCAAGAAATCAAAGTTAGGCTGATAGCCGGTCAAAGCAAGGACGTAATCATTCTTGAGCGTAAAATGTTCCTTTTTGGCCTTATCGTATAAATTAAGCTCCTGCTGATCGATCGCTTCAACTTTTGTATTAAAGTAAGCATCGATGCTGCCTTCTTTTATCCTGTTGACCATATCCGGTCTTACCCAATATTTGACACGTTCACCAATTTTATCACCTCTAACGATCAAACTAACACGGCCGCCTTTCCTGAATATTTCCAGCGCGGCATCAACCGCAGAATTACTTGCGCCCACAACAGCCACATCCTGCATCGCATAAAAATGAGGGTCATCATAATAATGGCTGACCTTATCCAGATCCTCGCCTTTTACATTAAGATAATTAGGTTTGTCATAAAAACCGGTAGCTATGATGATGTTCTTGCTTAAATACTGGTCCTTATCGGACTTGATCTTATAACAACCATTCTGCTGGCTGACGTTCTCTACCTTTTCAAATAAATTGATCGTCAAGTGGTTAGATGTAGCTATACGTCTATAATATTCTAAGGCTTCTTGTTTAGAAGGTTTGGCCGCTTTGCTGATGAAGGGTATTTCATCTATTTCCAGTTTCTCAGAAGACGAGAAGAACGTCATGTTCTGCGGATAGTGATATAGCGAATTCACAAGTGCACCTTTCTCCAATATCAGATAATCAAGGTTCTTTTTTTTAGCTTCAAGCGCACAGGCCAGTCCTATAGGACCGCCACCTATTATCAATACATCTAATTCCTTTTTCTTATTCGTTGACAATATAGTTGAGTTTTTTAATGGTTTGAACGGGATTCTCTGCTTTGAACACGTGACTTCCGGCGACGAAAACATCGGCGCCATGTTCTTTCAGGTCTAGGATGTTCTTATCTGTAACGCCGCCATCAATCTCTATTCGCACGCTCAGGTTTCTGTCTTGTATCATGGACCTTAGCTGGACTACTTTATCAAAAGTATTATTGATGAACTTTTGTCCACCAAAACCAGGATTCACGCTCATTAAACAAACCAGATCTATTTCAGATAAAACAGGTTCTAAAAGTGAAACAGATGTATGCGGATTAATAGCCACACCAGCTTGCATACCGTTTTCTTTTATTAACTGGATACTTCTGTGCAAATGGCTACATGCTTCATAATGAACGGTCAATAGATTTACACCTAGCTCAGCAAAGGTCTTCGTATATCGATCTGGGTCGATGATCATCAAATGCGTATCCAGAAACATTTTGGTTTCTTTTTTGATCGCTTTGATGACCGGCATTCCAAAGGAGATGTTCGGTACGAAAACGCCGTCCATAATATCCAGATGTAACCATCCCGCCTGAGATTCATCACATAAGGCGATGGCACTTTTTAAATCGGCAAAATCAGCGGCTAATAAAGATGGAGCTATAATATTCTTTCCCATAATTGAAATTAATTGCAAAATTAGCAAATATCGAACTGTATAGGGACAGTTTTAGGTTTCTTTAAATGATATGGCTATTAAACTTGTGTTATCAGCCTAATTTTATCAACTGAAAAAGATAGTTTTGCAATCGGTATGAAAGAACTTCAGTATCTCAATAAATTCTTTGTCAAGTATAAATGGAAGCTCATCCTGGGGCTTTTCATCACGATAGGTGCGCGTATCTTTTCACTTTTCACACCACAGCTCATAGGGGATTCCACGAATGTGATCGAGCAATATGTGAACGGCGAGATCACCGATATAGATATAGTTAAAGATGAGCTTTTGTTGAACATAGGGCTTATCATAGGAGCGGCGCTCATGTCTGCCTTCCTTACCTTTCTGATGCGACAAACGTTCATCGTGGTATCCCGATATATAGAATATGACCTAAAGAACGAGGTTTTCCAGCAGTATCATAATTTATCGCTTAACTTTTACAAGAAGAACAGGACCGGCGACCTGATGAACCGCATTAGCGATGATGTCTCTAAGGTCAGAATGTACGCTGGACCGGCACTGATGTATGGTGTTACCACCTTGACCTTGTTTGTTGTAGTGATCAGTTATATGTTCTCTACCGCACCGGTCTTGACACTTTATACATTGATACCACTTCCGGTCTTATCTTTTGCCATATATAAATTAAGCGTTGCTATCAATCAGCGTAGTAATATTGTACAACAATTTTTATCAAAGCTCCATACTTTCACGCAAGAAAGTTTTAGCGGAGTAGCGGTGATCAAATCCTATGGAATCGAAAAAATGGTCCAATCTGACTTTACAGACCTTTCCAATGAAAGCAAGGCGAAGAACATCGACCTTGTAAAGGTTCAGGCGTTCTTTTTTCCGTTGATGATATTGCTCATCGGGCTTAGCAACCTTCTGGTCATCTACATAGGTGGTTCTCGTTATATGGATGGACAGATCGCCAATGTAGGCGTTATCGTAGAATTTCTTCTTTATGTTAATATGCTCACCTGGCCAGTAGCGTCCGTAGGTTGGATTACATCCATGGTACAACGTGCAGAAGCTTCCCAGAAAAGGATCAATGAGTTTTTGAGCGAGAAACCAGAGATAGAGAATCATACGGTAGAACATCATGAAATCAAGGGAGACATTAAGTTCAACAACGTAACTTTTACTTACGATGATACGCAGATCACTGCTCTGAAGAATGTCAGCTTCCATTTAAAGCAAGGGGAGACCCTGGCCATCATGGGAAAGACCGGAAGTGGCAAGTCCACCATTCTGGAGCTCATTGGTAGATTATATGATGTACAGCAGGGAGATGTGCTCATAGATGGACAAAAGATAGCAACGATCCATCTCAACGATCTCCGCGAGTCCATTGGCTATGTGCCACAAGATGCGTTCCTGTTCAGCGATACGATCCGGAACAATATCAGGTTTGGATACGCTGACGCTACGGAAGAAGAAGTGATAGAAGCAGCAAAGAACGCGGCCGTACATAATAATATCACTGATTTCCATAGGGGATATGATACGATCCTGGGCGAAAGAGGCATCACCTTGTCCGGTGGGCAAAAACAAAGGATATCCATAGCTCGTGCCATAATCAAGAACCCTCGTATCGTATTGTTCGATGACTGCTTATCCGCTGTCGATACAGAAACAGAAGAAGCTATATTTGAGAAGCTTAAAGAGATATCGAACAAGAAAACCTCTATACTGGTCAGTCACAGAGTTTCTTCGGCAAAGTTCGCCGATCAGATCATCATCCTCGATCAGGGAGCGATCATCCAGAAAGGTTCACATGAAGAGCTTATGAACCAAGATGGATATTACCGTCAACTCTATCAAAAACAGTTATCTGAAAAAGATTATTAAGAATTCCTTGGCAATTGTTCTGATTTTTTACAAATTTGACCCTTCAAACAATTATCAATAAAATCTAAAAGACTATGAGTGAACAAGGAACGAAGAATGATGACATTTATGCGAAGGTAATT
>CAJXLO010000062.1 GCA_913056525.1 uncultured Psychroflexus sp. | reverse complement strand
GGAGGATTGAGGTGGGTGTTTTTGTCTTTGTAGAACACACTTAGTTCTTGTAATTTAATTTATCTCAATCTTTAGAACACCCTTTGTCCTGCGGACATTTCCCTTATATGTTTGTTTTTTATTTGAATATGTAAATATAATCAATCATCTTTGACCTAAGGAGGATCTTCCCTTGATACTTAGATATCGTCCTTGAGTTTCTCCTTTGTCAAGTTGAATTCGTGGTATAACTTGGTTCAAGAAACCGTATTTTATAAGGATGGATGATGCTTGATTTTTATTAATCTTTAAAAGCAATTTTATGGTAAAAGAGATTTTTTTAGGCATTGACGTAAGTAAAGGATATGCCGATTTTATTCCTTTAGACGATAAAGGAGAATCAATTGAAAAGAGCTTTCAATTAACAGATAATAAAGCAGGCCATAAGCAGCTTACTACTCTTATCAAGCAATGGCTTGACGATGGTGCAAAATCTATTTATTGCGGTGTAGAAAGTACAGGTGGCTATGAAAATAACTGGTACTATTTATTAAAAGGATTACAAAGTCAAAGAAAAGTTTTTGTAAGTCGTTTAAACCCAAAAGTAGTCAAATCAACAGGAGATGCTAAACTAAGACGCACAATCACTGATAGAGTTAGTGCAGAAAACATAGCATTTTATATCAGTAAATATAAAGAAGATGTTGATTATGGATTAAAATATAAACCTAGTGAAGAGTTCAAAATAGGCCGAGATATCTTGACCGGCAAACGAATGCTTATTAAACAAAGAACTCAATTATTCAATCAATTAGAAAAATGGCTCTATGATAGCTTTGCAGAAGTACTTATTTATTGTAGAAATGGAGTTCCTCTTTGGGTACTAAAGCTTTTGGTAACATATCCAACAGCTAAAAAAGTATCTGGATCTAAGGGTGGGATTTTAAAAATAAAAGGGATATCCAATGAAAAAGCTAAAAAATTAAAATCACTCGCTAAAGAAAGTGAAAAAGAAGTGAATCCAGCAAAAGAATACTTAATTTCTACAACAGCTAAAGAAATAATACACAAAGATGCTTTGATTAAAAGTCAAGAAAAGTATCTAATTAATCTTTACAAAGATCATAGTGATGTAAAACTTCTGACCTCGATCGTGGGTGTTGGTGTAAAATCTGCTGTGACTTTTATTCTAGAGATAGATGAAGTTGATAGGTTTGGCGACGTGAAAAAGATATGTTCTTATTATGGAGTCCATCCTACGTTCAAAGAAAGTGGAGACGGTAAATGGGGTAATCATATGAGTAAACGTGGCAGAGGTACTATGCGTGCAGCATTGTATATGTGTGCTAAAACTGGAGTAAGATTTAATGAACCTTTAAAAGATATTTATGCTAGATGTAGAGCAAGAGGAATGAATCACAATCAAGCCATAGGAGCAGCTATGCATAAATTATTGAGAATCATCTACGGGGTTTTAAAGTCTAAAAAAACATTTGATGCAGAAGTTGACAGGAAAAATCAAGAAAACGCTAAAGAAAAACAAAAGCTGAATGAAGAAAATAGAAAGGAAAAATTAAAAGAAAAGAGGAAAAGCATACATAGATACCAGGCTGAAAATACAGAAGGTCCAATATCAGGAAGAAAAGCGGTAAAACTAAAAAAGCAGAGGGCGTCCCAAACTCCAAACTTGGAGTGAATGCGGGCTTACCATCTGCCAATACAAACATATAAAAAAGTTTGTATTTAATTTGGAAATTGACGGTATAACTCAAGGGTGGCTGATCCGGAAACACCAGAATTTGACCTTTCAACTAATTGATAGGTTACTGCTTCGCCGGTTGTCGGCGGAACGTTCATTCCATCGTCGTCACTACAACTAACGATGACCAACGTTAAAATTAAAATACTCATTTGTTTTAAATAACTCATAATATATATTTTAATGCATATATACGAGCTAGATATTGGGCAGGATAGAATTTAAGAGGATTTTTTGTTCATTTTTAACATAGTTTAGCACAACGAAATTCAATGTGTTAAGGTATCCTAAGGTATTTGTGTGTTTGAAGCGAAATTCTCCAAGCCGGCTCTTTCATAATATAATCTACGATCATAGGCATCATTTTATCTCTCACACTCCATTCGGGTTGGAGGTAAAGCAGGCAGTCTTGCCCTACTTTTTGCCTTTGCTCTTCAGCAAACTTAAAGTCATGCTTATTGAAAATGATGACTTTTAGCTCATCTGCTAATGGATAAATAGCTTCCTTTGGTAGTTTATTCTTTTTCGGTGACAAGCATATCCAATCCCAAATACCTGTGAGTTCATAGGCTCCTGAGGTTTCGATATGGATCCTCGCATTATAGGACTTGAGGCGTTCTGTCAGGGGTTGCATGTTCCAGGTAAGTGGCTCTCCGCCAGTAATGACCACGGTTGATGAATTAGCCGTTGCCTTTGATACGATCTCATCAATAGGTTTAGGCGGATGTAAGTCCGGATCCCAGCTTTCTTTCACATCACACCAATGACAACCCACGTCACATCCGCCTATCCTAATAAAATAGGATGCCAGACCAGTATGATGCCCTTCACCCTGAATGGTGTAGAAATCTTCCATAATAGGCAACAAAGTGCCGTCTTCTACTGCTTTTTGTTCAACTTCTGTCATATTGCAAAAATAGATATTATTATGGATCCATATCATCCTCATCTTTGAAACGATGTCCTAACTCGTTCTACTTTTCGATCTGATCCGCTAAATTATTATGTACTTTTGCATAAAAAAATATGAGAAAAGGTTTCTTAATTTTATGTATCAGCATACTATTCGCCTGTCAATCCACAAATGATGAATATTTAATAACATCAAGTTCCGTTGGTTTGATATCAGATGATACCAGGATCAATGAGGTCGCCGGCCTTTATCCTGATGATTCCTTGCGCACGATCAATTTAGATAACAAGCTCGCCGACATCAATAAAAAATATGAGCTGTATTCCGCCGAAGGTGATCCGTTACTGGTCTTAGAACCCACTGGTACCGCCGATACCAGTAAAATTGCGCAGGTTGAGGTGATCTCACCCTTGTTCAAGACCCGAAAAGGGCTGCATACTGATTCCAAATTCAAGAAGGTATATGATAATTATGAGATAAGTTCTATTCAAAGAACGCTGGTTAATGTTATCATCAACCTTAAGAAAGAAGGGATTTTCCTGGCAATAGATAATGAATCATTGCCGGACGATGTGCAGTACGATGATGATGCCATGGTAAAAGCCACTCAGATACCGGATGATGCGGCCATCAAATATTTCTGGGTCAACCTGAACTAATTCCATGCGAAAAAAGATAAAAAAATTCATTCCTAAGGTCATCGGGTGGCGTTTGAACATGCTTTATCGCATCAATCCAGAAAAAAGCCTGCAGAAACTTTATGAACTCTTCGTAACTCCCAGGAAAGGAAAATTGAGCAAAGAAGAGCTTCCACCTTTTTTAAACGGTTGTTCCATAGAGCGCATACTTGTGGATGATGTTCATCTTCAAATTTACAGATGGAAGAACGAAGGAGAAAGGATATTGCTTGTTCATGGTTGGGAAAGTAATTCGGCACGTTGGGAAAAATGTGTAAAACGATTACACGAACTGGGTTATGAGGTTATTGCCTTTGATGCACCAGCGCACGGCCTTTCCGAAGGGAAGGTTCTGCATGTTCCACTGTTCGCCCGTTGTATCGCTAAGGTTCAGGAAAAGTTCAAAACGCGTATCGCCGTGGGTCATAGCGCGGGAGCGATGAGCTTAATATATCATGAGCATGCCCATGATCAGCAGAACGCTTTTCAAAAATTGGTCTTATTAGGAGCTCCATCAGAAATGACACGTATTATCAACGATATGGCTAAGGTTCTTGGAACAGAGAAACACATTACCAAAGAACTGGATAATTTTTTCAAGCAAAAATTCGGATTCTATTTCCATGAATTTTCTATAGCAGAATTCGCTAAAACGGCAAAAGCAAATACCCTGGTCATCCACGATAAATATGACCGTGTTGCCAATGTCAATGCTGCAAGGGACATAGCCGGGAATCTTGAGAACGGTCAACTTATCATTACTGAGGGTCAGGGACATTCACTGAACAGCCCCAATGTAATCGATCAGTATGTGAACTTCATTCATCAGGAAAAAGCAGTTGCTCATGAGTGAAGCAATAAGATTGAACAAATACCTGAGCCAAATAGGTTTCTGTTCGCGCCGTCAAGCGGATAAGTTCATAGAACAAGAACGTATAAAAGTGGCCGGTCGATTACCTGAACTGGGTCAAAAGGTCATACCTGGCACGGCTATCACCTTTGATGATAAAAGCATCGATCAACAGATGGACGCACGTATCTACATGTTGTTCAACAAGCCAAAAGGCATTGTCTGTACAACCGATACCCGAGTAGAAAAGGACAACATCATCGATCATATCAACTATCCCAAACGGATATTCCCTATCGGTAGATTAGATAAAATGAGCGAAGGCCTGATCATGCTAACCAATGATGGCGATATCGTCAATAAGATCCTCCGCATGGAGAACAAACATGAGAAAGAATATCTGGTTCAGGTAGACGAACCCATAAATGCTGATTTCATCAAAAAAATGGAGAGTGGTGTCAAAATACTGGATACGATCACCCAACCTTGTGAGCTCAAGAAGGTCAGCAAGCATGAGTTCAAGATCGTTCTACAGCAGGGATTGAACAGACAGATAAGAAGAATGTGCGAGGCCCTAGGATATAAAGTTCAGTCCTTACAGCGGATCAGGATCATGCACTTTAAACTGAATATGCCCGTTGGGAAATACAGATTATTAAAGAACGATGAAATCCGCTTTCTTAAAGACCAATTAGATGGATAATGCTTAAATTTGACCAGTTTTAACAACCAATCACAATGACAGGAACAAGACCATTCCACTTAGCGATACCGGTAGAAGACCTGAAAACATCACGGGAATTCTACGGTAAGAAATTAGGATTTCAGGAAGGAAGAAGTGATGAGAAATGGGTGGATTATGACTTTTTTGGTCACCAGTTCGTCCTCCATGAAACTGGCCGTTCATCTTCTAAGGATTATAATCCGGTAGATGGTCATCAAGTGCCCGTACCTCATTTTGGCATCGTAATGGAATGGAACAATTTCTTTGACTTTGCAGAGCTTATCAATCAACAAGGCATAGAATTCGAAATAGAACCCTACATCAGATTTAAGGGTAAACCAGGTGAACAAGCTACGATGTTCTTTTATGACCCGAGTGGCAACGCCCTGGAATTTAAAGCTTTTAAGAACGACGATCAACTTTTTGCCCAATGAACCAACTATCGCCAAGGCTGGTAAGACAACTTTTTGTCATCCTTTGTATTCTCGCATTGGGTTCATTGATATTCTTTCAGATACTTCCTTATCTATCAGGTTTTCTGGGAGCAATAACCATATATGTCATCTCACGAGGATTGATGAACAAACTTGTGAAGAGGATGAATAAACATGTAGCAGCCGGTATATTGATGTTAGGATCGTTCATACTGATCATTCTACCTATTTTCGGTATCGTTTACATGCTAAGTTCTAAGATCAGTAAGGCCGTGAGCAGTTCAGAGCGATTGGTAAACGCGGTAAAATCCCAGATCAGGATATTCCAGGAAAAGTTCAATTATGACCTTGCGACGAACATAGATACTTCAGCGCTGACCAGTTGGGTATCTGAAAACTTGCAATCTTTTGCGGGCAGTACGTTCAATGTATTGATCTCTCTGACGATCATGTATTTCATATTATATTATCTATTGATCCATCAACGGGAAATAAAGAAAGCACTGGAACTTTACGTCCCCATTGAGATCGGCAATATTCATATCATAGCTCGTGAAGTCGGTATTAAGGTAAGAGCCAATGCCATAGGAATTCCGCTGGTAGCTATCGTTCAGGGTGTCATCTCACTGATCGGTTATTTGATATTCGGGGTTCCTGATCCTTTCTTTTGGTTCGTTATCACGACCATTGGTTCCATGATACCTTTTGTGGGAACGGCCTTAGGTTTTATTCCGGCAACCATCATATTGTTTTCTCAAGGCTTGAACCTGGAAGCGGTCGGTTTGATCATTTACGGTGTGGTCATCGTAGGCTCATCCGATAATTTGATCCGCTTGTTCATTCTCAAGAGCATGGCTAACGAGCATCCGCTTATCACATTATTAGGCGTTATCATAGGCGTTCCTTTGTTCGGTTTTATCGGTTTGATATTCGGTCCCTTATTGATATCCTTGTTCTTGATAATTGTTTATATTTATAAAAAAGAATACGGAGATAAAGTCCCTGAAGAAAAAAACGATATATGAGCCAAATAGATAAAGACTACGTTCAACAAGAATCCGATAAAATGAATGCTTCAGATCTGGATAAGGCTTTGTCCAACGAAGGAAAGATCACAGAAAAGTCCAAAAGATGGGAAAAGTATAAGGACCAGATAAAATTGCTTTTTGAAATGCTCCGCGACTATAAGAAAGGGAATTATAAGAACACACCATGGCGGAGTGTCGCAGGGATTACATTTGCCCTATTGTATATCCTTAATCCATTGGACCTTGTGCCAGATGTCATTCCTTTCATAGGTGTACTAGATGACCTTAGCGTATTTACCGTAACGCTGAATCTTATCGGAAAGGACTTTGATAACTACAAGTTGTGGCGGAAAGGCGGTTTAGAAGATTAGTCGTTAAGATGCATTTCCCTGGCCAACAACGTATTCTTTAAAAGCATGCTTATGGTCATTGGGCCTACGCCACCCGGAACTGGTGTTATAAAAGATGCTTTCTTGCTTACCGCTTCAAAATCAGCATCACCAGCTATGCGATAGCCTTTCTTCTTAGTATCATCTGGAACACGTGTTATACCTACGTCTATCACCACCGCATCATCCTTCACCATCTCCGCTTTGAGGAAATTGGGAATACCTAATGCAGAAATAACGATATCCGCCTGACTGATGATCTGCGTAATGTTCTTCGTATGACTATGTGTTTGCGTGACCGTGGAATTGCCCGGCCATCCTTTTCTACCCATCAAGATACTCATGGGTCTTCCTACGATATGACTCCTTCCTATGACAACAGTGTGTTTACCCTTGGTCTCCACATCATATCTTTCCAAAAGCTCAAGGATCCCGAAAGGTGTGGCCGGAATAAAACTGGTCATGTCCAATGCCATTTTACCAAAATTAGCTGGATGGAAACCATCCACATCCTTATCTGGATCGATCGCCATGATCACCTTTTGCGTATTGATCTGTGGTGGAAGTGGCAATTGAACTATAAACCCATCAATATCCTTATTCTTGTTCAGTTTATCGATCTGGCGTAATAGCTCTAATTCCGTGATCGTATTTTCGAGCTTGATCAAAGTTGATTCAAAACCTACTCGATTACAAGATTTTACCTTGCTATTCACATACGTTTGACTCGCTCCATCATTCCCTACGAGAACGGCGGCCAAATGCGGAACCTTCTCACGTCGATCTTTCATCTGATCGACCTCTTCCTTTATTTCATCCTTGATCATATTACTGATCTTCTTTCCGTCTAGTATTGTCATTGGTTCTTAATTTTCAGTGTTCAGTGTCAGTTTTCTTTAGTGTCAAATTTATCAGGATCTTTTATCATATGGCTTATAAACTTTCTTTATTCTACATTTTTATCAACAAGTTCATAAGTTACATATGTTAGCATTTATGAAGATAATTCTGCCATACAATGATCTACGTGTTTCCTGCATCATTATCCGTAAGTTTAATTATATATTGTCTTGAGTAATTTCTTTCTCTGTGAGATCCTGGCATATTGAACAAAAAATGAACGAAATGATGTTCTTATTTCATCAGTCAATGAATTTGTTTCCACTTTTGGAAACGAATTGGATATTTCAAAGTTACACAAAGCAAGCATATAGGATATTTCACAAGCTGTAAGCTAAGCCTATTTTATTTTCAAACTGAATTAAAGATCTCGTTTGCACTCTTCTTTCAAATGGTCATTGCTTAGCTTACAAATAAGAACTGAACACCAAAGCTCCAATACATCGAACTATTTCAATTGGTTCATCATGTCCATCATCTTTTTCTGTCCGCCACCTTGCATCATCTTCATCATCTTGCTCATTTCCTTGAACTGTTTGAGCAGCTGATTGACCTCCTGAACACTGGTTCCTGACCCCATTCCAATTCTCTTTTTTCTACTGGCATTGATGATCTTTGGGTTAGTGCGTTCTTCTGGGGTCATGGACTGGATGATCGCTTCAATATGCTTGAAGGAATCATCATCCAGGTCTACATTCTTCATCATCTTGTTAGCACCAGGCATCATTCCTATCAAGTCCTTCATACTTCCCATCTTCTTGATCTGCTGGATCTGTTTGAGGAAATCATCAAAACCGAACTTGTTCTTGGCGATCTTCTTCTGTACTTTTCTAGCCTCTTCTTCATCGTATTGCTCCTGAGCGCGTTCTACCAGGGAAACGACATCACCCATTCCCAGGATACGATCGGCCATACGTTCCGGATAAAAGACGTCGATAGCGTCCATTTTTTCACCGGTACCGATGAACTTTATCGGTTTATCAACAACAGACCTGATAGATATGGCTGCACCACCGCGCGTATCGCCGTCTAATTTGGTCAGCACCACACCTTCATAATCCAATCTATCATTAAAAGCTTTTGCGGTGTTCACAGCATCCTGGCCGGTCATGGCATCTACGACAAATAGCGTTTCATTAGGTTGTACTTCCTGATGGATACCGGATATTTCGTTCATCATCTCTTCATCTATCGCTAATCGGCCGGCGGTGTCAAGGATGACGACGTTATGACCGTTCTCTTTCGCATGGGCGATCGCTCTTTTTGCAATAGCAACCGGTGACTTTTCTTCCTTATCAGAGAAAACCTCTATCTGGGTTTGCTCACCTACGACGTGTAACTGATCGATAGCCGCTGGACGATAGACATCGCAGGCTACGAGCAATGGTTTTTTTGTTTTCTTGCGTTTGAGAAAATTGGCCAATTTCCCAGAGAAAGTGGTCTTACCACTACCTTGCAGACCGGCCATTAAAATGACGGATGGATCGCCGCTTAGGTCCACACCTTCCGCACTGCCGCCCATCAACTCTGTCAATTCATCCCTGACGATCTTGACCAGTAGATCACCTGGTTTTAGCGAGCGGAGAACATCCTGACCTAATGCCTTTTCCTTGACTTCCTTTGTAAAGTTCTTTGCGATCTTATAGTTCACATCTGCATCAACCAAGGCGCGTCTTACTTCCTTTAAGGTATCGGCAACGTTCACCTCTGTAATCTGTCCGTGACCTTTAAGGACATGAAATGCTTTATCTAATTTTGTGCTTAAACTATCAAACATCGTTTCGTATTTACCGCAAAAATAATCAAATGAACGGAATAGGTCTACAATCGCATTAAGCTTAGCGGAAAAAACTAATATTAGTAGTTTTGCTAAAAAACCGTATGCGAAAATTAAGCAATGAGGAGTTGGACAGGCTTGGGATCGATGAGTTCAAACGGGCAGATAAACATCCATTGATCATCGTCCTTGACAATGTAAGAAGCTTACATAATGTAGGTGCCATCTTCAGGACCGCCGATGCTTTTTTGATCGAGAAGATCTATCTATGCGGGATCACCCCGATGCCACCGCACAAGGACATCCGAAAGACGGCATTGGGCGCAACGGAAAGCGTGGATTGGGAATATGTTGAGGACATTGAACATTTGACCCGAGAATTAAGGCACCAACGGGCAGAGATAATTGCGGTGGAACAGGCGGAACATTCAGTGAAATTAGATGAATACGAACCTCAAAATGATAAAAGAACGGTGATGGTATTTGGGAACGAGGTAAAAGGTGTCCGTCAGGAAGTGGTAAATCTTTGCGATAAGGTCGTAGAGATTCCGCAGTTCGGAACAAAGCATTCCCTGAACATTTCCGTATCAGCAGGCATTTGTATTTGGCATCATTTTTTTAAAATGAAAAAAAAAGAGTAGATTTGTTAAATGAGCACTTTATATTGAATACTTTAAGACTCCTACGTCATAATTATAAATAGATCAGTATCATGGTGAGTACAATTACATCATTGCTTCTATTTTAGCCATTTTTTGATAGAGAACTTTTTAATAGCTTTATTGCTTATTTAGAATTTGGGCTTGAAATTGTCTTTTTGCTGTCGCTTTTAATCATAGTATTTACCCGGGATAAAAAGAAACGAATAAATTGAAACTCATCCGATATGATAAACTAAAACGTTCTATACAATTTGTAGCAGACTGGTACATTTTCCAATCGGTTTGGATATCATCATCTCCAACGGTAATCCGCTATTGATCAATGGCTATGAAATGCTCATTATCCTACTTTGATTTTATTTGGCCACCTACAATTTTAGGCAAACAAATACTTAAGTAATTTACCTGTTTGCGCTTAGATTAGCTTAATGTGTTTTTAATTAGTCGTGTCCGACTAAGATATGAGATTTTAGATATGAGATTTTAGATAAAATTTAAACATCTCATTATCAA
>CAJXLO010000061.1 GCA_913056525.1 uncultured Psychroflexus sp. | reverse complement strand
CCAACCATTACTGGGATTTCCATAACTATCTATTTTAAATTAAACAAAAATTCATATTCTTAAACTACCGGAACTTCTTCGGTTCCTGTTTCTTCTTCGTGATGCTCTTCTACCGCCATACCGATATACAACGCACTTAACAAGGTAAATATATAGGCTTGTAGAAAAGCAACTAATAATTCTATGACGGATATCATGATCGCAAAACCAAAGAATGCCGGCCCGGCGATCCAGTTGCGCATGATGACGATCAATCCTAATAAGCTCATGATAACGATGTGTCCAGCGGTCATGTTCGCGAACAAACGGATCATCAAAGCAAAGGGTTTGGTGATCAATCCGATCAGTTCAATGGGCATCAACAATATCTTCATTGGAATCGGAACGCCCGGCATCCAGAAGATGTGTTTCCAATAATGTTTATTTCCGCTGAACTGTGTGATCAAAAAAGTAGCTAAAGCCAATGTGAAAGTAACAGATATATTTCCCGTTACATTGATACCCAGTGGCGTCATACCTAAAAGATTGAGTAACCAAATAAAAAAGAACACCGTTAACAGGAAGCCCATGTACTTTCTGTACTTCGGCCCAATATTAGGTTTAGCGATATCATCCCTAACATATAAGACCAATGGCTCAAGGAACCTTCCGGCTTTTTTAGGGATCGATCGTTTTTTGTAGGAACTTGCCAGACTTGTAAACATAAAAAGTAATAAAGCACTAGCAAGCAACATACTAACCACGTTCTTGGTTATTGATAAGTCTATTGGTTTCTCATTGGTCACAAAACCTTCTTTATCATACTCGATCGTGCCTTCTGCATTCGTCTTATAGATCTTGCTATGATACAATTTATAATGCTGACCATCTATTTCTACTAATTCTTTACCATGATGGAATTTTGATGCGGAAAAGACATGTAATCCGTCATCCCAAATGATAACAGGAAGCGGAAAGCCATAGTATTCGTTCTTGCCTTCTTTATGGTCTGAAAAGAAAGTAAAGTAATGTGAATCGTTCAGGTGATGGTCTATGTAATCTTCTACTTCTTCCTCTGTATTCACATCTGGGTCTCCGCTATCATCATGTCCTTTTTCATCCCTGGCTTGTAAGGAATTGGGTAGACCGAGCATCAAGAATATTGAAAGCAATAAGAGCGAGAACCAATGTCTTATAAAAGGCATTTCCATACTTTTAAATTGTTTGCAAAAGTAAGTATATTTTTTAAAATCATGATCAAAAAAATTATGATTTTTAGGAAGGGAAATCCTGCTTTTTATCCTTTGCATAAAGTAAAAAGAGAATGGCTGCAACCTCGAGCAGGAGACAGATAAGGTAGGGAAGGAAGAACACTTGCCATGCCAGCTCAAAAGTTCCTGCAATATAGAACTTCTTCAAAAATAGGAACAATATGATCTTTAAGGTCATTTGGCCCAGGAACACGAATCCCAGATATTGACCTAACTTCTTGTTCAGTATGATAATAAGGTCTGTGAACAATAATGTGAAGGAAAGATTGAAGATATAGGAAAAATGCAAGCTTTCATCAGAGACATTCTGTGAATCGGATTGTAAATAAAAGGCCAGGCCAGAAAAAATGACCAATAAAAGGTCAAAGGCCAGTACCTGCGAGATCGTACGTTTCATTTATTAAAGCGTTTCAACTGTTGAAGGACGGTATAAAGCGATATGGCCAGCCCAATCAGGACAAAGGTCAGCGTCATCCATTGTTTTTCAAATGCAAAATAGGCATCTAATCGCTTACCTAGCCAGGCGAACAGAAAAATGGTCGCTCCCATCTGAATGGCGATACCTGAGAATATTGCCCAGTTCTTAAGCGGTTTGTCCTTCTTTGGTCTTTTCCCCTTTTGATCGTTTTGAGTCACTGCCCAGATCTTTGACCGCACCTTTCATCGTGCAGGTTGCATTGAAAACTGCACCTGGTTCTACGGATAATTTATCAATATTTGCCTTGCCGTTCACATTGGCTGTAGAACGTAATGCTAATGTAGCGTTCACCGATATATCACCTTTAAAAGCGCCTTCTATGTCGGCGTTCTCGCAAGTTATTTCTCCTTCTACTTCACCGGTCTTACCTATGACGACCTTACCGCTGGTCTTGATGCTTCCTTCCACTTTACCTTCTATCCTAAAGCTGCCCTCTGATGTGATATCTCCATTATAGGATGTACCCTGCGCTATTTTGTTCTGTTCTTTGCTTAGGTCTTCTTTGCCGCTTTTTTGTTTTTCCGTGAACATGTTCATGCGTTATTTAAATATTGTTTCAGGTTCTTGTGGATCTGAATGATATTGTAATTATGATGAGATATGCTAAAATAATCGTAATTGTTGAATTGAAGGTCGTTTTCAGTCAATTTTTTGGCGAGACCTTCAGCCCCTTTTTTACTGATCAAACCTTTGATCACAACGAACTTCTCATCAGGGAGATATTTGTCTATCAGGACGTTCGTTTGAAAATCGATCTTTTGCAAAATTGCGTTCATCCGCTGGACGAGGGTATCTGGATCCGCATGCTTTGTTGTAGGATAAAATACCAATTTGAATTTATTCCCTTCTGCCATGTTCTTAAAGTTGGCCGGTGCCATCTTCCTATTGACCCTGTCCAGGATAGCCTGTGCTTTTTTTCCGGCATTGGACTGAGGATATCTAAAAGCCGTAGCCTTGAGCTCTTCTTTATATTGCTTAAGTCCTTTGGTTCTCGCGGTGACCAGGGCTTTAAGCAAACTGAACTTTGGGGCGACCGGCATTCCCTCATAAGCTTTTGCATAACTTTCTACTTCTTCTAACAGGCCATTTAATTTGAATTCTTCATAACGCCGATAAAGTCTTGTGTAGATGTTCATCGGGTTTTCCTCAGAATTCTTGAACTTTTTAGGGTTAAGGAGTATTTCGGCGTATTGCGAATCAGGGTGTTCTTTGATGATCCTGTTCTTCCAGTACTTCGCACGTTCAGGCTTGTCTATTTTCTCATTGGCGAGATAAAGGTTGTACATACTTGGTAATATAAGCTCTTCTTGCGGATCATCGTCCAGTAAGTCGGAAAAACGATGGATCGCTAAAGCATATTCCCGGAACTTTTCCTTGTAGATCACGCCCAGCTGGAAATAGGCATAATTGCGCTCATCCTGTAAACTATCTATTACTTTTTGTTCTTTGGGGATTTTATCGATATAAGTTGAAGTTTGGTATTTCGGCCCTTCAAAGACGATCTCGTCCTTTTTTTCTTTTTTCTCATCAGGACCATCCTTACCGGAGGATTCATCACCTTCTGTCCGCCAGTTATCTTTGAGCTCTATTTTTCCCCATTTATCTGTAAAGGCGAGTTTTCCCGTATTAACCTGATTTGGCTCGTAGAAATAGAAACTTCCCGGACTGTTCCTGTCCTGTGGGTTATTCCCTCTACCGCCCAATCGATTCCTTCCAGAACCGCCTGCTCTTCTCATCCTATTGTTCCCGGCATTGCTTCTTGGCCGCTGGAAACGTTGCTGTTTGAACTTGCTTTCTTTTTCCTTTTGTTTTGATCGGGCAAAGAGCTTCTTTTCCTGTTCTTTTATGGAATCTATCACCTTTTCAAAATAAACCATCCGTTCATCAGGCTTCATATCGACCAATCGAAGAATGCTATCGTTCTTTCTGGCGATATCTTCATATTTGATCACTTCGTCGATGTTCTCGTTCTTCTTTTTTATCCGCCTGTACTCACGGGTGGACTTGTCAAGATGGGTCATGGTGCTATCATAATAGGCTCCGGCGGTCTTATAGCTGTTCTTATCAAAATAGATCTGGGCCAGATTAAGATAATCCCTGGAAAAGAGATGATCTGTCTTGGGTTGCTCCTTTAAGGACTCATTATAATAGGTGATCGCGTTCGCTATAGAATCATTTTCATTTTCATATCTAGCTCTTCTGTAGTAGATGACATCCCTGAAATCTCTGTTCTCCCAGTTCTCCGCAAATTCCGTGAAACGCTCTCTAATGGCCATAGGCGGTAAGCTGTCTTCTGCGATCTCCACGAAAAGGTCTATTTGTGCATTGATAAAGTATTTCCTGGGCGGTTTGCGCTTATAGTCCAGCACTTGTTGGAGGCTGTTGATCAAGCTGTCGCGCATGTTCAATCTTTCGAAGAGTTGAGCCCTTATGTAAGTATACCTTGCTTTTTGCTCGTAATCTTCTGTAAGGTCTCTGGCCATTTTCAAGGCATCCTTAGCAGACACGAGCTCATCCTTATCCAGATAGGCCTGCGCTAAAGTGGCGTAAACCTCTGATGCGGTCTCAGGCGAGTCGCGGTTCACCTCATCCTGAAGCGCCAGTAGCTTTTCCAGGGCCTCATCCGTATAGTTCATCCTTAGATTGGCCTTCTGCTTCCACACCTTGGCCTTGATGATCTGGTCGCTTTCGTAATAATGGTTGATGATATAATCGAAAGCGGACTTGGCCGGCACGAAACGTTGATCAAAATAACGAGCTTTTCCTAAGAGTATGAAGGCTTCATCTATTTTGTAATTATATTCCTGACCAGCGATGAACATCGAATGTTTTTGGATGGCCTTGGCCGCCTTTTCCTCTGCCTTGCCAATGCTTGCGTTCACCGGCACGGTATCATTCCTTTTCCTGGGATCTATCAGGTTCATCCTTTCTACAGGTAATATCTTGTGGAAATAATCCTGATACTTTTGGTTCTCCTGTTCTATACCTTTCTCAAGCGCAAGGTTACCGTTATAAAGAATGTTGTAATACGTTCCCATCGCGTGGAAATTGCGATTGACGAACTTGTTCTTCTGCGTAGAACATTGTATCAACGCAAATAGAACAAACAGAGATACCGATAAATAAAACAGTGATCTTTTCATGCGGTCTTCTTACTACCGATAATAACCCAGTAAACTGAAATTTAGTATTTCAAACAAAAGTAAGTTTGTTTTTTCCGACAACAAAATCTTATTTTTCTAAAAGTTTTAGATCAAGTTATCTAATAGTCTTTGAATAGTCTATTCCAAAGAGATGCACAATAAAAAGTAAATTTTTAAATATCAAAATGAAGTAGCGGCTTTTCAGATGACATTAACTATTTCGAATAAAATCACCATACCGTTAGAAATGGTGTGCTGTAATTAAAAAGAAAACCTAATAAATTTAGATATAAATAAAATTAAAGCATACCGCACTTCGGTAAACTCAGCACAGGTTACTTCGATAAAATCAGCATAAATTTCAACGGAATGTTGGAATTAGATTTGAAAAAAGTGGTTCCCTAGTCAAAAGCTATAATGTTCTGGTTAAGTATTAGTCTCACAATGACTGCTTACCTTAACTTATAAAAAGTTATGATATAAATTTCAGTATTTTAAGGCAAATGCTAGATAATAGGCGATAGCTCTGCGATTAGCTCGTCTTATAAAACAAAAATCACTTTTCCTATTACGATATAAAAATCAACCGGTTTGTTGTTCATCATTCGATTCTTCAACGCTATCAGCATTTTCAGTTTCTTGTTCAGAACGTTCTGCAAAGTAAGCTTCAAGTTCTTTTAAAGTAGCTTCACTGGTCTTGATATCCTTCACCGGTCTGCCGGATTCTAAAACGACTATTCGTTCACAAACTTCCGTTACGTGCATCAGGTCGTGACTGGAAACTAAAATGGTGGCTTGTCTTTCTTCCGTGATCTTTTTTAATAGCTGTTTTAACCTAATTTGAGTCGTCGGGTCAAGATTGGCGAAGGGTTCATCTAATATGATCACTTTAGGGTCACCGATGAGTGCTCCTACAATACCAACTTTCTTCTGGTTCCCTTTGGACATATCGCGTAGATATTTCTTTTGGTCCAATATTTCTCCATGGAAAAAATCTTTGAATCCGCTAAGTAACTCATCTACTTGTTCTTTAGTTCTGCCGCGTAATTCGCCAATAAAATAAAAGTATTCTTCCGCCGTAAGATAGCCTATTAAGAAACTCTCATCGATAAAAGCAGAAGTAAACGGCTTCCATTCTTCGCTTTCACTGACCACAATTCCGTGACTGTTTATTTGACCACGAGTGGGCTGGATCAGATCTAAAAAGAGACTAAAAAGTGTTGTTTTTCCAGCCCCATTATTTCCTACCAGGCCAAAACTTTGTCCTTCCGGAATGTTTAATTCGTCGATGCGGAGAACTTCTACGGTATTGTATTCTTTTGATATATTGTCTATTGTTATCATAAGTTACTGTTTTTCGTCAAATGCGGCGATGGTCTTATATTTTCCTTTTTGATAGGTTTTTTCAATAAAGTTGAGAAATTGATTTTTTAATAGCAAACCTACTATTCCACTTGCAGCAAGAGTGATAATCCCGGCTTCATAATTAAATATCTTATAAGGTATGTAAAACAAGATAATAGGTCCAACTAACTTTGGAATCGTGATGATGAGCTGCGTTGGGCTAAACGCCTGGGTGTTAGAAAACGCTTTTGCTTTTTCATTGAGCTTCATCGGTTGTCTGTTCAGCGCGCCGCCGTAAAGTGTAATGAAAGAATTTAAACCGATATTAAAAGCTGCTCCACCGGCGATCATACTAAAGATCTCCCAACCAAAATAAATATAAGGAATGCTTAAAATAAAAGATAAAAAACAAGCCGTGGTCATCAACGACCATTTGGACTCCAGATATTTCTTATAAGATATGTTCTGGCTCATCATCAACTTGTAATATTCGCTGTCCCATGCTGGCACGTATTGACCAAAGGAAAGCAAAAAACCACCGGTCACGAATATGGAGGCAAAAGCGATAAAACCTTGCATATCCCTGTAAATATCCTGTGTGTAGAAGATCAAGCCATAGAAAAGGAATAAGAAAGACATCAGCACTACCTGACGTGGCCTGACATTACGTGTGATCAGTTTCAGGTCGTTCTTCAGGAAGAATCCCATCTTTCCAAATCGATCCAGCCAGGTAAAATCCCTTTTACTGATCTTCTCTTCTTTCTTAGAGATCGCGCCATCTACATAAAAATGCTTTCTGATATAGTTGTAAACTAATTTATATGTTAAGTAGAGTAAACTAACTGGAAGTATGACAACATAAGGCTGCTCATAAAATGCATTGAAAACATCGTCAGCATATTCAGTGATCTTAAAAACACCATAAGTCTCCATCAAAACCAAAGCTCCGGTGAAAGCTAAAATACCATAAAAGTAAGCATTAGTCTTATTAATGAGGAAGTTGATAAAGTTATTACTAAACACTAAACATAGCATAGATAAGAACCAGGTAAGAGTGCTTACTATTGAATAACCTTCTATTAAAAGTACAATACTAAAAGGCACAAAAAACAAAAGGGGAAGAATGTTAAAAAAAGATACGCCGGTTCTCGTTAAAAGATATCTGATGATCTTTCGCCTTCTAAAAGGCAATATCAAATAAGGTTTTATGTTCATTACGGGTAATTGCTGCATAAAAAATCTAATGAGCAGATCAGCAAGAAACCAGTAGATGAGAAATGAGTTTACGATCATTAATGGATCATCAACATCCATTGCTTTTTTGATTATATAAAAGCTGGCAACACCCATGATCAAGGCAATTCCGCCAAAATAAATGAACCCAAGGATGATCAATATCCTTATCGCCAGGTTCATTTGAAAATAAGATGACCTTCTAAATCCTTTCCAGGCTAATGATATCAACTTTTTCATTAGAAGTTTATTAGGTTAGTGTAAAAGTTATGAATCTGTTACAAATGTAGCTATAAAAGTTTTTGAAAAAAATTAAGATTCCCCGGATTTCAAAGTATATCTCTTGAAGATGATAAAAAATATAATTTTGCTAAAAACAGACGATGAACAAATTATTAGAACAAGATTACTTTTTAAGAGATGATGTGGTTCAAATAGCAAGAGACCTTATCGGTAAAAAACTGGTTACCGAGTTTAGCGGGCAGATCACCGGCGGCTACATCACTGAAACGGAAGCTTACGCCGGAAAGGGCGACCAGGCTTGTCATGCTCATTTAGGCAAGTTTACAAAACGCACAAAAGTGATGTATGAAGCCGGTGGTATTGCTTATGTTTATCTTTGTTATGGCATTCATCACCTGTTCAATATTATCACCAATCAAAAAGACCATGCCGATGCGGTTCTTATCCGCGCCATAGAACCTACCGATGGCGTTGACCTTATGCTGGAAAGGCGAAATATGGAAAAGATCAAGAAGAACATCGCCGCCGGTCCGGGAAATGTATCTAAAGCATTAGGCATTACCAAAACACAAAATGCCCAATCTGTCACAGCAGATGAATTAAAAATAGTCGATACCGGAAAAACCGCTCATATCATTACCTCTACAAGAATAGGCATTGGTTATGCCGGAGAAGACGTGAATCTTCCCTGGCGATTTTATGATAAGGATTCTAAGTTCGTATCGAAGCGATAAACTAAAAGATAGGTTTCTTTTAAAAAAACGCCCTTAACTGAATATTTCCTGTGTGAACCGTATCACTGCCTTCACTTTTACGCCTAAAGTAATTGATGTTCAATTCCATAAGTGAAATAGCTCTCACCTGAAATCAATGCAAATGCATCATTAAATATGTTCTTAGTGGGATCGGTTAACTTCTTTTTTATCTTTTCAACTTCAAGTTTTAAGTATAAATTTTCAGTTTATTGAATATTTTTTTCTAAACATACCAAAACTTTCGGTTTAGCGCATAGCAACTATTGGCTATACAAGGTTGCCTCTGGCATTTTCTGTCTTGGTTTATTTTTCGTTTGCTTCCTTAAGTGCAGTATGTTCTAATTCTTCCGAAAACCTGAAATTCGTTTTCCTGATTTTATCCAAATACGGCTTGATCGATGGAATTATACCGTTATTCTTAGCTTTTATCATCACACCTAAAGTTCCCGTTACAGATAGGCCTAATCTATCAGCTAATTTTCTTGCTTTCCAGTCATCAAGAATTATGATATTCTCATTTGTCTCCAAAGCCAATGCGATGGCGCTGGCTTCTCCTTTGTCAATTTGCATTTCAAGCAATTGTTGTCGGTAATGGTCTTTGGCTTGCTGAACTTCAATCCAGTCAGGCAATTGCTCTCCGTACTCTAGCAAAATGTCCTGCGTTATTGTTACCGTTTTATAGAGTTGACGCAACAAATCGAGCTCTTTGATCTTAGTGAGTATTATTAAGCAGCTTGTATCTGAGATGACTACTTTAGGCATTTTTAACGTCTCTTGACAAGTCAGATGGCGAATAATTAAAGATCGAGACGTCATACTTTTCAAGGAGTTCAGCAAATGTTCTTTTGGTAAGTCCTGCCAATTCAGCGGCTTGTCCTAAGGAGAGTTTCCCCTTCTCATAAAGACTTGAAGCAACTAACATTGCTATATCCTTATCATTAAGGTCAATGCTATCTGGTACTTTAAAATTTAAAGTTCTCATAAAACAAAGATAATCAATATCTCAAAATCAAATATTCAATGCGAGGCTTTTTTCTACACTTGTAGGCTATTTCTTTAAAAAAACGCCCTTAACTGAATATTTCCTGTGTGAACCGTATCACTGCCTTCACTTTTTCGGCCAAAATAGTTGACATTAAGGTCCAGGAATTCAAAGATCTTGCGTTGTACAAAAACCCTCCATGTAAAATTATCGCCGGGTTGTAAACCTTCCATCATTTCATAAGCTACCGGTGTAAAGCTTTGTCCGGTAAAATCATTGCTGATGTAACTCACCTCACCGTTAATATTGTACTTTTCATTCTTAGCTAAACGGAATGACGCGCCGAGTTCATTTTGTACCAGTTGCTCTTCACCGCCTATGGCATTTGCCTCATCAGAAAACCTATAAAAAACATCGAATTGCTGATTTTCATCCAGAAGATAGGATAACTTAGGCTGCAATTCTACACCATCAAGCTCATAATTCCGATTGGCGAAATTTTCAGAAGCCAGACTTTTCTGCGTTAATCTGCTACTCAGGTCAACCAACCAGAAGTCGTTAAGCTTATGGACAAAAAGCAATTCGTGGTTAGTGATCTCTGTTTCCTGTAAACCTACGGCTTGCAAAGATTTTGAAGCATTGTTCAAATAGTTATAAGTGGTAGAGAAATCTTGCTGACCACGATTAAAGAACAATGCATTCCGGATGGATAAATTCAACCCTAATTCCCGCTGACCATCAGTGGAAAATGGATCAAAATGAAAATTTGTCCCGTCGCGCTCTAATTCACGCTCAATAATAAAGGAGGCATTATTTTGAAAATGAGCAACAAATTTTTTAAGTCCTTCACTTTCTTTCCATTGCGAAAAGTTTAGATTAAGCTGCTGACTAAAACGCGTTTCATTGGTCTTAAGAAATATCTGATTGGGTAAAAATACCTGTAAATAATCGGCTTCTTGCTCAAATGCGGCGACTTCAAACTCGTTAAGTTCCTGCACGCCATTGTCGTTATAATCATTCCAAACAAAGCGTCCATCGCCGGGATTTACTTCTACAAAAGTAAATTCTTGCTGCGCGCGTGTGCCGCTGTTGGTCTCATAATTTGCCGTCAATGACAATAATCGTTCCCAAAGTCGTTGCCTATACGTGATCCTGGAATTAAAAGCCTGCTCATCAGAAATGCTGTCTACCACATTGTTTAATTCCCGATAATTGAGGTAAACATTAACACTAGCTTTTTTCGTTTTAAGCGGTCTGGATTTTAAGAAATAAGTATTAGACTGATTGACTCTCTTTATCTCATTATTACGCAAGCTATCGTTCTGCCGATACCGATAACCGCCTTCCACAAACACATCAGTACTATCGCCAATGCCGGCAAAAGCAGTATAGCCGATAAATGATTGCGATAAATTGGTTAATTCTTGCGTAGCGTTTTCTATTTCCT
>CAJXLO010000060.1 GCA_913056525.1 uncultured Psychroflexus sp. | reverse complement strand
CTATCGGTTTCTTGATTGAGTTTTGGAAACTTAAAGACCAAATCCAGAACAAATTAGGATTGAAACAACATAAATTATTTTTTCTTTTTATATTTAAACATCTTAAAGACCAAATCCAGAACAAATTAGGATTGAAACATAGCACCTTGAGCATAATCAATTTTAGCCTGGTACTTAAAGACCAAATCCAGAACAAATTAGGATTGAAACTATGACGATAAACAGTATCTCTTTTTAATTTTTAAACTTAAAGACCAAATCCAAAACAAATTAGGATTGAAACAACTCTATGGTTCTATCTCCTTTGGCCATAATTCTCTTAAAGACCAAATCCAGAACAAATTAGGATTGAAACTTTAATCGATTATTATCCTTATATTTGCCTTGTTTAAGCTTAAAGACCAAATCCAGAACAAATTAGGATTGAAACTGAACACTTATATACGCACGTTTATAACATCGTACCACTTAAAGACCAAATCCAGAACAAATTAGGATTGAAACTTTTTATTGTTTTGTTATCCAGTAGTTACAGCACATATGACCAAAAAACTAACATTTGTAATAATCTCAATATTTCTGCTGTTAATTAGCTGTGATAAAAAGCAGTCTGAATTGGAATTTGATGAAACAGTAGTTAAAGAAATTTTTCCTACTTTACTTGATTCAGTTCATCACGACAGAAGGCTAAGTCAACCGCCACCGCCTCCGCCACCACCGCCAAATTTTGATGGAACGCCAAATGATTCTATCATATTTGAATGGGATGAAGAAAAAATGATAGCAGAATTTGAGAAGCGTAAATCTGAAATTGAAAAAGACACAACAAAATTGGTTATTGTCATAAGGGACAGTACCTACCAAATAAATAAACGTGCTAAGAGAGAATTTATAGAATTTTACAAAGAGTATAAAGTTGAACTAGACTCGAATGTTGACAAACAAAGATATAAAATTGACATTTCCGAATTAAATTATGATAAGAAATTCAAATTAAAATATGGGTCAAAATTTCCAAAAACAAGTGCTATTTGGGATATGGAATATGATTTCCATTTATCTGGAATAACATGGATGTCTAGAATCCATTTTGATAAGACGAAAAGATTTGGAGTCTTAGAATCAGGTTTTGGTTGTGGTAAATTATGTGGATTTGGTGGAGTTGTAATGATTAAAAAGTTAAATGATAAATGGGTAATCGATGAAATAATTGTCCATACTGTATCTTAAGAAAATACGTGCTGTAACAGCGTATATAGTTTATGGCGAATTATATACGAGACTCGAAGATTTGTGTATTTTTAGAAAATGACTTTATAAACTGAAACTAATAGCGTATTTGCCCGCCACAAACCATATACGCGAGACGTTGGGCGTACTTAAAGACCAAATCCAGAACAAATTAGGATTGAAACGCACATCTGCCACGATTTGAAGCTTTTCATCACTTATTTAAAGACCAAATCCAGAACAAATTAGGATTGAAACATATACCAGTTGGTTGATATTGTACAACGCTATTTGTCTTAAAGACCAAATCCAGAACAAATTAGGATTGAAACAAGTGATTGATAAAATCGTTGTAAGAAGATTGCACCTTAAAGACCAAATCCAGAACAAATTAGGATTGAAACAAAGACATAGGAAGAGATAGTACAGAGGGTTATTCCTCTTAAAGACCAAATCCAAAACAAATTAGGATTGAAACCCAATTCCTGCTTTGTTTTCGCGTTGGTCGCCAATTCTTAAAGACCAAATCCAAAACAAATTAGGATTGAAAAGGGAACTAAATTTAATACAAGACTTTTGCTCAACGTATGCTATAAGAACTTCATGTCTGAGCGCTGCTAGAACGATCGGAAAAACATCAAGATGGAATTTGCTAATGATAACTTCACCGCATACGTTTATTCTTTTGCAAAAGCTCAAGGTTCAGCGGGGTATTTGCTATCCTTCATGGTCAGGCCATAATCTTTTATTCCATTTTGCAACGGGATCCTACTATTTATGCTTTCTCAAAACAAAAGGTCCACCAGTTCATTGATCGTTTGGATGCGTTTGACCTGGATCTTGGTGGGTGAAGTGACCTTTTCAGTTTGTTGAGAGATGATGATGCTGTCAAAGCCCATTTTCTCCGCTTCGGCGATCCTCAGCTGAACGCGTTGCACAGGCCGGACCTCACCTGCCAGACCGATCTCTGCGGCCAGGCATGTTGTTCTATCGATGGGAACGTTCTCAGAAGAGGATAATATGGATGCGACGACTGCCAGGTCCAGCGCCGGGTCGTCAACATGGATACCGCCAGTGATGTTCAGGAACACATCTTTTGCGGCCAATTTGAAACCGGCTCTTTTCTCCAGTACGGCAAGTAACATGTTCAGCCGTTTTGTGCTGTAGCCGGTCGTTGTGCGCTGCGGCGTTCCGTAGACTGCAGAGCTCACTAAGGCCTGGATCTCTATTAGTAAGGGCCGCATACCTTCCACACTTGCGGCAATGGCGGTACCGCTCAGGTTCACATCAACTTTTGACATCAATATGTCCGATGGGTTGCTTACGGGTCTTAGGCCGTTGACCTCCATTTCATAGATACCTAGCTCGTGAGTAGAACCGAATCGGTTTTTTTGAGCGCGCAATATTCGATAGGCATGGTTCCGGTCGCCTTCGAACTGTAATACGGCATCCACCATATGTTCCAGCACTTTTGGTCCGGCGATACTTCCTTGCTTATTAATATGACCAATGAGGATGACCGGTGTTTGTGCATGCTTGGCCAGATCGATCAATTCCGATGCGCATTCGCGGATCTGTGAGATACTTCCCGGTGAACTGTCTATTCGATCGGTGTGTAGGGTTTGAATAGAATCGATGATCAGCAAGTCAGGTTTTTCATTTTCCAGTTGATGCAGGATCTTCTGGGTATTCGTCGCGGCTAACAAATAAGTGGTGTCCTGTTTTCCCTCTATTCTATCGGCACGCAGCTTTATCTGCTGTAAACTTTCCTCACCGGAAATATAAAGCGTCTTCTTGTCTAGCTGCATGACCATTTGCAACATCAACGTACTTTTACCTATTCCTGGTTCACCACCCAATAATATCACTGATCCAGGGACGATACCGTTGCCCAGTACGCGGTCGAGCTCTTTATCTCTGGTAGAGATACGGGTTTCTTCCTTTAGATCGATCTGGTTGATCTTTTGTGCGCTGTTCTTTGAAGAAGCACGGCTCATTCCCGGACTTCCGGGCGAGGATTTTTCTATCACTTCTTCGGCGATCGTGTTCCATTCGCCACAGGCATTGCATTTCCCCTGCCATTTAGGGTAGCTTGCTCCACAGTTTTGACAATAAAAAGCGATCTTTGTCTTAGCCATTAATATCCGAATAGTTCTTTGAGTTCTTCAGCTTTGTCCAGAACCTTATCTTTTGTAATATCTTCCACAGGCTCAAAACTATAAGCGGCGTTATAGTATTTTATGGCCTTTTTAGGCTTTCCTATTTTTTCATAGTACAAAGCACGATAATAATTACCCAGGATCTTATCCGGATGGTTCCGTTCAGCTATCTTGCTCAGGTCCTTCAGCGCATCCCATTTTTCTTTTTCCTCAATAGCCCGGGCGGCAAAAAGGATATCGTTCACTCTTACTGGAACTTCTAGCGCATAAAGTTCTTCGATCCTTATATATTTTTGTTCCAGGAATCCTATGATGTCTTCCTTTTCTAAGAGCTTTTCCTTGTAATTTTTTTGTGTAATTGGACGGTATGCGCTGAACATCGCTTCTACGGCCTTCGGTATGGAACGACTGACCATGGTGAAGTGAGTAGCCTGATCGATCTGTTCTGATGTGATCTCTACATTTTCATTTTCTATCTGCTTCAGATCTTGGCTCAGCGGTTTTGCCTTTTCAAGTACACCAGGAAAGTCCTGTTCAGCATAGCTTAAGTAGTAGAACAATTGCGACTTTTTTGTGGCCAATGTGTTTTCTATCCTCTCTGGCATTTTAGTAGACAGCAGTGGACTTAAGGATATGTAAGCATTGAACAAAAGGGTTTCCCTGAGCAAAAAGAAATTGATGAAGTTAGCAGACCGATTATGACCAACGGCCATCTTGAAGCCTGCGATCCTGTATTGCTTTTCCAGCATGGGAATGAGCTCTACTTCTATGAAATCAAAGAAATCAGCTCCTTTTCCCTGTGGCAGGAACCGCTTACTTCCTATTTGAAAATCATCGTTTCGCATACCTGACTGATTGATCCCTACGATAATGGCTTCTGGCACCTCATCCCAGTAGCTCAGGTAGTCCATGGTGCCAGCGATAGGCTCAAATAGGTGATCTCCGTCAAAAACTACCACTAAAGGGTAGCTCTGGTCTTGATTGGAACTATAACTTCGCGGCAGTTGCAATTTGACCTCTCTTTTAGACTGTAGTACTTGTGAGGTGACGGTAAAATATTCCGTCTGTGCAAATCCAACAAAGGGAATCAGCATACAAAGTATCATCAATGGTCTTTTCATAATATTGGTTTTTAGCGAGCTGAAAGTTACTAAAAAAATCACTTCTTCATCAAGGCCAGCATGATCGAGGAAATTCCTCCCAGCAAGATGATCAATGCTGTTTGCGATGCCCAAAGCACCCAACCAAAAGCTTCGCCTGACGATGAAGAGACGCCATAGAAAGCCAGAACACCTCCCACGGCAATAGGATATAGACCGATGCCGCCGTTCGTGACGGATATGGAAAAACTGCCTACGATGAATGCGATGAGGATGGCTTCTAATCCCAGGTCAGCTGTTTCCGGAAAGGCGAACTTGACGATATAGAACATGGCAAGATAAAGCACCCAGATCAGCAAACTATAGATTGCATAAAGACCTTTTTGTCTTAATTTTAAAATACTGGTTATTCCCGCGATCATTCCCTTTATAAAACTTCTTATTTTAATAGCAATCTTTGTTGAAGATCTTCTTAGTTTATGATAGATCAATACCGCCATGAGCATTAAAACCGATCCAATAATCAAAAGCCAACTCCAGGCAATGTCATATGCGCTAAACGTCTCTACAACTTTACCGGTTTGGGCGATTAGGCCAAAACCGGTAATGATCAGTAAAAAAAATAAATCGATAACCCTTTCTGAAACTACCGTTCCAAAGGCTTTATCAAACTTGATATCTTCATAAGTAGAAAGCGTTACGGCCCGCAGAATTTCGCCTGATCGCGGGATCCCGTAGTTGCTCAGATAGGCGAACATCACAGAAAAGAAGCTGATCGAGGTCCTGACCTTGCAACCTAAAGGTGCAAGTTGTAATTTCCATCTTATGGCTCGAATGTAATGCGACAAAAATCCTAAGCTCATAGATAAAATGATCCAGTAATAATCCGCTTTAAGGATGTTCTTCCATAATAACCGGCGTTCATCGGCCGTGGCGGTAGCTAATGATAACCAGACCAGAATTATTCCGAACAATAATGGCGCAAAGGTCTTGATGCGCTTTTTCAATATTTTCCTATCCATGGGCATATCAGTCCAGCAACCAGTTATCGATAAGTCTCACACCATTGACGAACGCTGCAATAAAAGCTCGGTGATCTTCGCCTTCTACCGCTTCGTTCACAGGGATCAGGTCTGTGATCGGCGCTATTTCAAAATATTCCAGCTCTACAGGAGAATCGGCGAACAAGCTCTCGATGTCTTGCTTTATCTTAGGTATCGGTTGTTGATGAAAAAGCGACCTGGCTAGTTCAAGGGCTTTGGGAATGATCGCCGCTTGCTGTAATTGGTCAGCGTTGAGCCTTTTATTGCGCGAGCTTCTGGCCAATCCGCTTTCTTCGCGGCTGGTAGCGCAGCCGATGACCTCTACCGGCTGACCGGTCTTCTTTACCAGTTGCTGTATCAATCTTAACTGCTGATAATCCTTTTCTCCAAAAAAAGCCTTATGCGGTTTTACGATATCAAAAAGATGTTTGATGACCGTCGCCACACCACCAAAATGGCCTTGCCGATATTGTCCTTCCATGTATTGGATAATGGAACCAAAGTCGTAATCTATCGTTTCTACAGCATCGCCATAAATAGCTTTAACACTTGGGGTGTAAACGATGGTATCGACATGAAGCCTGTTGATCATTTCAATATCCTGATCTACTTCCCGCGGATAGTTTTCCAGATCTGAAGCATCATTGAATTGCGTTGGATTGACGAATATGCTGATCACCACGATATCGCACTTCGCGCCGGCATCTGTGATCAGGTCGATATGGCCTTGATGTAAAGCACCCATCGTAGGCACTAAACCTATTGTCTTGCTTTTTCCCTTTTGCTGTTTAATTTCCTGCTGAAGCGCATCGTTCGTGCTGTAAACCACTTTTTTCTCTATTAGGATCGGGCAAATATACTAAATTAATGATGTGGTAAATTGATGGATGATGAGATGGAACAAAGCTACTTTTTCAGAGGTCAATCTTATTCAAGAAAGCACTCTTCTCAAAAATAGATCGTTCAACAGGATGAACCATGTTTGATTTTACTTTTTCTAATTAACAATCATTGTTGTCCGATTTAAAATTCAAACAACCCATGCTTTGTGCTTATAGTGAACGATTTGAGATCTTAATTTTATAATACCTTGCTATAGTACAAGATCGATAGAATGCTGATAAATTACTTTTTTTATGTTTATATAGTTGATAATGAGATGTTTAAATTTTATCTAAAATCTCATATCTAAAATCTCATATCTTAGTCGGACACGACTAATTAACAATGATCATTCATCTAATTAAAAAAACCAACCAAAATTCTACTTTGGTTGGCTTTAATGAATTATCTAAAATACTAAAAGTTACAAAGTATACTTAGCAAAAAAGCTGATGTTCCGCCCCGGATTTGTCAGCCTGTTCCCGGTGCTAAGGTCATTGGCCGCTTGATTTCTGAACGCAAAATTAAGATGGTCGTAGTAGTTTACATCAAAGATATTGAGCACGCCGGCGCCTATGTTCAGGTTTTCCATCAGGTCATAGCTGAGCTTCAGGTCCAGGAGCTCATAGCCAGGCGTTGCCGAACTTTCACCAAATGAACCGGCTAATTGATCCTGTTCCGCCACTAGGTTCAGTGAAAGACTGGAAGTGAAGCTCTGGTCTTCATAAGCTAAAATAAAATTACTACGCAATGGTGATGTAAGCGGTAATGCTTCATTCAGGTCCTCATTCCGGGTATAAACATAAGAAACATCCGTTGAAAACTGCCAGAATTCCATGAAGTTCAAATTAAAACCGGCCTCAAATCCTGTTTTATAGGCATTTTCCAGGTTCCTGAACACTTTAGGATGAACCGGTTCTGCATTGGGCATGAACTTTCTATCCTTTGTCTCGTCTATAATGCCTACGATGTAATTATCAAAATCGGAGTAATAAACGGATGCCTTCCAGTTCGCAAAGTCAAAAAAACCACCTATTTGCGTCTTTCCCTTATAGGCTATCTCAAATTGATGATTCACCTCAGCCTCTAAGTTCGGATTCCCTACATATTCGAACGGATCCTGTCCTATTTGAAAATGATTGATGGCTCGCTCGATCATGTTCGCTGAACGAACGCCTCTACCAAAGGCAAATTCTAATAAATGCTTACCCATTTTCTTTTTGGCAGATAGGGTTGCACTGAAATTATGCTCTGTTCGCCGGTCCAATCCGGGATAGTATTCCTGAAAGTTCTCCGCGGGATCCTGGATATCCGAGATGACATGATCGTATCGGAAACCAAGGTTCACGGATGTGCGCTTATTGAACTGGTAATTGCTCTCAGCAAAAACACCGATATCGTTGATATAACTATCTTGCCAGATCTTGTCTGTGAATTCCATCGGTTCATCCAGTGGATTGCCGTTCATCGCTTTGACCCGTCTGTTCCTCACGCCATCTCTGCTGATCAATAAAGCATCAACCCCGGTAAAAGTTCGCCAGTCTTCATCAAATTCCCAGCTAAGCTCTGCTTTACCGCCGGCTGTGGTCGCTTCTACCGGCGAGCTGGCTTCTACCATGGAAAAGTTGCTACGCCTGGTGTTGCTCATCAAGTGGTCAACATAAGAATAATAGGCCTTAACTTTTAATTTCTTTAGTTGATCGGTCATTTGCTTTTTTTGATAATCTAAATTGAGGATGCTGGAATCATCAAAATCGGAATCCATAGGTAAGGCCGCGTGAAGAATATCACGACCAAAGGATTGCCGCCATTGGACCTGCAACCTTTCCAGCGGTGTAAAATTATAGCCCAAACGCAAACTGTAATCATTGCTCAAAAAGGCAGATGGGATCTCATTGCCATTTCCGTCTTCATAATTCTGGAAATCCCTGCGCGTGTAAGTTCCTACCACATCAAACTTTTTAGCGGTATATTCCAGACGCGCTAAATTGACCAGCGCATTACCATTGCCTTCATATCCGGTGGATATCGTTCCCGAAATACCACGGTCCATATTTTCCGGCTGTCTGGATACCATATTGATGATGCCACCAAATGTTGCTCCATAACGAACCGAATAAGGTCCGCGGATAACCTCTATCTGCTGAATATCTTCTGGAACAACATGCGTGGTTATCGGGTCCATCCGATTAGGGCAGGCGTGCAAAACCTTAGTTCCACCATCATATTGTATGTTCAACTGTTCATATTGAGCAGCTCTAAAACTGGGGTCCATCGCGTAATTCCCTCTTTTTATGATGCCAAACCCTTCTAATCCTTCAAAGAGTTCGGCCACGTTCTTGGGCTGTGAGACATTTTCCGTAAGATCCGGTGTTGAAAGGGTCATCGCCGGGTCCTTTAAGATCGATCCGGAAACAATGACCTCACTAAGAACGTTGATCCTTGGTTCTAAGTAAATGATAGCTGCCGTGTCAGTTGATACCGTGATCTGTTTAGGTTGATAACCCTGATGAATGAGCTTATAGGTCTTGCCTGCTTCTAATTTTAGCTGACCATTCTCAGCTTGTATGGTCCGTTTGTTGTCCAGCTGCTGTGCATAAGCAAGCGCTAAGGGCTTTTGTGTCGCTTTGTCTTTGATCTGAATTGTGATCTCCTGAGCGAATGCCGCTATGCCACAAAGCCATAATAGGCATAGCATGATATATTTTTTCATGGTTGATATTTATGTCGTTAAACTTTACTAATAATTGATTTGAAAAAGTTTAAGACAAGCACGGCGGTTTATCCGTATTTTCTATTTCAGCCGATAAATAAGTAGATCGATGAAAGAAAAAGTCTTTATGAACATTATCGACCAGGGAAAAATATGCCTGATGGTCGTTCGGCATGATGTATTCTAACTGCGCTATGCTGATGGCAATGGATTCCCGCTGCTTTTCTTGTTGGTCGCCTTTTTTCAACATTTTAGACAAAAAGCATTTTCCGTCGCAGTTCAGTTCCGGTCGATCTTTGTTTTCGCAGAAATTCTCGATGAAATTCTCAGTGAAAAGCGAATAATAGGTCATTAAAATAGCTGATTTCAACGTGAAAGAACTCACGATGAGGATCAATGTCATAGCTATTATTCTCCTTTTTAAGGTCATTAGCGCAAAGTTAGCGCAGCTTGTTCATTTATTTTATGATGCTCGTCATATTTAAAAAATAAGCCCAGGGTTTAACATCTGTTATTTAAAATCAGTTCAAATAATCTTTGCGAGGTCCAGAGCAAGCCCTATATTTGCAATCTATTTAAAACAAGTCTAAATTAATACAAATGTTCAAGAACAAAACGATCTTAAGTTTAACCGCAGCCGCAGGGCTGCTCTTTGCCTGTAGTGATGATGATGATATCGCTACTGCATCTATTACTGTTCCTGATAATTATGAATTTTCCAGAGATGGTTCCAGCACGGTGAGCTTCTCCGGGCAAACCACCCGTATTTTAATGGGTGAGGAACTGATCAGTGCCATGATGGACAACTCAGAGACGGAAGCTTCACTTGATGGAAAGTTCGCTCATCAGTCAGGTGATCAGGATTTTGCGAACCCTGAACTAAACGCTTCCGGAAAGAACCTAAGAAGTAAAACCGCTGCTTCCCGGGATTATTTCTCCGCCAACACCGTAGAAGCCAATGCCATCAAAAGTGATTTTGACAGCTGGATCGCCGGTCAGGTTAATGAGGTTTTCCCTAATTGGAATCAGGATGCAGCAGAAGGTCAAGCCGGACAGATCCAGGAAGCCGGCGGCGGTACGGTACGTTACGTCAATGCTAAAGGATTAGAGTATAATCAGGCCGTCAACAAAAGTATGATCGGGGCTTTAATGGTCGATCAGATGCTCAACAATTACCTCAGTACATCGGTATTAGATGAAGCTGATAATGTTGAGAACAATGATAATGAAGTATTGGAAGCTGGTGAAAACTACACCACGATGGAGCATAAATGGGATGAGGCCTTTGGTTATCTCTACGGAACGGATGATGCCACAAATCCGCAGTTAGGGGCTGATAGCTTCTTGAACAAATATGTTGCCCGTGCTGAGAACGATGAAGATTTTTCAGGCATAGCCGGCAAAATTTATAACGCGTTCAAATTAGGTAGAGCAGCGATCGTCGCCGGGGATTATGATGAGCGCGATACACAAGCCAATGTCATCAGGGAAGAGATCTCAAAAATTATCGGAATTCGGGTGGTTTACTACCTACAGCAGGCAAAACCTCTGCTTGACAATGACAAGGGAGCGGCATTCCACGACCTTTCTGAAGCTTTTGGCTTTATCTATAGCCTTCAATTTACCAGAGAGCCCGGAACCGGCGAACCGTATTTCTCAAAGGAAGAAGTGGACACTTTTCTAGCGCAGCTTATGGCAGGAAACGGTTTCTGGGATGTTACACCCGCAACGCTCGATCAAATGTCTGAAGATATCGTGGAAAGATTTGATTTTACACTTGATCAGGCAAAAGATTAATTTTTGTTTAAACTGAGTAAAGATAATAATACTTAATTTTGATTTTTAAAAATACGATGATGAAAAGATGGATTCCCCTTTTAATAACGATCCTATTTCTGCAGGCCTGTAG
>CAJXLO010000059.1 GCA_913056525.1 uncultured Psychroflexus sp. | reverse complement strand
GTGATACAAGACCACAAGGTCAATGTGATGTTTACCGCACCCACTGCTTTTAGGGCTATTAAACGTGAAGATCCGGAAGGAAAACTGATTCGGGAACACGACATTAGTTCCTTACGTTACCAATTTCTGGCCGGAGAACGTTGTGATGAGAATACCCTTAATTGGGCTAAGGAAAACCTGCAAGTCCCGGTCATTGATCACTGGTGGCAAACAGAGTCCGGCTGGCCTATCGTTTCTAATTTTATGGGCTATGATGATTTTGAGCAACCGGTAGGCTCAGCTGGTAAAGCAGTTCCGGGATATCATATTGTGATCTTAGATGAAGACGGCAATGAAATAGAAGCGAACCAGGAAGGTTACGTTACTATCAAACTACCACTTCCTCCAGGCTTTATGAGCGGCCTTTGGGGTTCTATAGAGCGCTATCGTGCCGGCTATCTCAACAAATTCCCGGGTTACTACTTTTCCGGAGACGGTGGTTATATAGATGAGAACGATAATGTGTTCATTACCGGCAGAATTGATGATGTTATCAACATATCTGGGCATAGATTATCTACAGCCGCGCTGGAAGAAGTAGTAGCCGCTCATGATGTGGTCGCTGAATGTGCAGTCGTAGGGATGAACGATGACCTAAAAGGTCAACTCCCATTAGCGATCGTTGTGCCCAAAACTGGAGAAGAAAGTTTTGAGCATTTCAAATTAGAATCAGAGATCATAAAGCAAGTTAGAGATAAAGTAGGTGCAGTAGCTTCGCTTAAAAGGGTGGTCGTAGTGAAACAACTACCTAAGACAAGGAGCGGGAAGATTCTTAGAAGAACTTTACGCCGTATCGTCAATGGCGATGAATACAGCATACCTTCTACCATAGAGGATCCGCTGGTCATCACTGATGTCGTAGAAGACCTGGAAAAAGCTAAAGTTGGTGTCTTCGCCAGGGATAAAGCAACCATAGCCAAATCGCTTCGTGCGCTAACGGATACGTATTACAGTATAGATTCACTGGCCAAGTACATGGACGTCTACAGGATCGCACAAAACGAACCGGATAATTTCTGGCATACCATCGCTGAACGTAATTTCACCTGGCGCAAGAAATGGGATAAGGTGTCGAGCTTTGATCGGGAGAAAATCGATATCAAATGGTTTGAAGGCGCAAAGCTCAATATCACGGAAAACTGCATTGATCGACATTTAGCGAAACATGCGGATAAGACCGCTATTCTCTGGGAACCGAATGAACCTAAGGAAGAAAGTCAGCATATCAGCTATCGGCAGCTTTACGAACGCGTTAACCAAATGGCTAATGTACTCAAATCCAATGGCATCAAAAAAGGCGATCGCGTTTGCATCTACTTGCCTATGATCCCTGAATTGACCGTTAGTGTGCTGGCTTGTGCGAGAATTGGAGCGGTACACTCTGTTGTCTTTGCCGGCTTCTCCTCTACCGCGCTCGCCTCCAGGATCAACGATTCTGAATGTAAGATGCTGATCACCTCTGATGGCGCATATCGCGGCGATAAGGTCACACCGCTAAAAGATATCGCGGATGAAGCATTGAAGAATACACCTTGTGTAGAGACCGTACTCGTTGCCAGAAGAACCCATCAGAAAATAAGGTTCGTTGATCAACGCGATAAGTGGCTTTCCGATGAACTAAGATCGGCTGAAAAAGAATGTGCACCGGAAGTGATGGATGCGGAAGATCCGCTTTTCATCTTGTATACATCGGGATCGACCGGAAAACCAAAAGGCATGGTCCATACTACCGCCGGATATATGGTCTATACTGCATTTTCCTTCCATAACGTGTTTCAGTACAAACAAGATGATGTGTACTGGTGTACAGCGGATATCGGATGGATTACCGGACACAGTTATATCGTTTACGGACCATTGCTCAATTCAGCAACAACGGTGATGTTCGAAGGCGTTCCTACTTATCCGGATGCTGGAAGATTCTGGGAGATCGTGGAAAAACATAAGATCAACCAATTCTACACGGCGCCGACAGCGATAAGAGCTTTAGCGAAACAGTCTCTGGACTTCGTAAATAAGCATGACCTTTCCTCATTGAAAGTGCTGGGAACTGTAGGCGAACCGATCAACGAAGAAGCCTGGAACTGGTATCATGATAATATCGGCAAGAAAAAATGCCCGATCGTTGATACCTGGTGGCAAACCGAGACCGGCGGTATCATGATATCTCCGATTCCTTATGCTACGCCAATACGGCCAACCTATGCCACCTTACCGTTGCCGGGCATTGAACCGGTACTGATGGACAGTGATGGTCAGGAAGTGGAAGGCAACTCAACGAGTGGAAGGCTATGTATCAAGCGTCCATGGCCGAGTATAGCCAGAACGGTCTACGGCGATCACGAACGTTATGTAAACACTTATTTCTCTACATTTCCGGGGATTTACTTTACCGGTGATGGTGCGTTGAAAGATGAAGTAGGCTATCTAAGGATCACCGGTCGTGTGGATGACGTGGTCATCGTATCCGGTCATAATCTGGGCACCGCTCCAATAGAAGATGCGATCGATGAACATCCGGCAGTAGCTGAAGCAGCCATCGTAGGATTCCCACATGAAGTGAAAGGAAATGCACTGGCTGGTTTTATCATCCTGAAAGATGAAGGTAGGAATCAGGACAATCTCAGAAAAGAGATCAATAATCTGATATCAAGCAAGATAGGTCCTATAGCGAAGTTAAACCGCATCCATTTTGTGACCGGCCTACCGAAAACACGAAGTGGTAAGATCATGCGTAGGATATTGCGTAAGGTCTCATCTTTTGAGTTCGATCAATTAGGTGATACGTCTACCCTACTCGACCCAAACGTGGTAGAAGAGATCAAAGGAAAAGTCGAGGATGAAGTGAATCCTTGACCCTTCTCGATCTAGGGATAAAATAAATCTCATTAGAGAAAAGCTTATCTATGATCCAAATAAGCTCAAGTACAAGATAAATTTGTACTTGAGCTTTTTTTATCGGACAATACTAGTTGAAATAGCTCCATTTCCATAAGTTTGGATAAATTGTAAAAGCGCTTTTTCATTTTGCATTCACGCATCTTGGTTCAATATGGTTACTATGTTCATAAATTAGATTTTTCTAAATAGCTCCTATTACCCTTTGTTTTCCAGACAAAAAGTATGGAGTTCACATAAATAATTTATTTTTGAGCATCTTTATAAGAATATTTGCTGCCCATGAAAATGATAATCAGTATTTTATGCTTATTAGTCAGCTCAATGACGACTTACAGCCAGAATACAGAAAGGTATGTTGGTCAATATGCATTAGAGCAATTAGGTCAGGGCTCAGCGACATTTGATTACTATCTAAAAAAAAAGGACACTATTTTTAATGGGGTTTTTCAATATGATCAACTTTCTAAAGAAAGTACAAAACGTGTTCAACGTATCATAAGCTATAGAGGAGAATTTGTCAGGAACAAACTGCAAGGGAATTGGACTTTTAGCATGAAGAACCTTAGATCCATCGGTGAACAAAGAGCTCAAGATTATAACCTCATAAGCCCAACTTCTGGTAATGAGTTCTTTCTTTCTACAGGTTTTGATAAAAATGATCCTATAGGAAATTGGCAAGTCATAAAAAGGAGTTTTGTTACTTCAAAACCAACCGACACTTTGTACAGGTCAAACCTGAAGTTCAGTAAAAAACATGTAAAGGAGCACTTTATGGTTGACCATAAGCATATAAAAATAGCAGGATCTTTCAATGATAAAGGCTTGTTGAATGGAGAGTGGAAGATCATCCATAAAGGTCAGGATAAGAATATCATGGAAATTAGAGAGTACGAAGACGGCGCAATAAAGAAGCATTATTTCAAGGTTAATGAACAAATGATTTTCGTGGACTATCTGGGATTAGACATGAGCAAGGAGAAAAATAAAGAAACCTGGGAAGATGTGGCTTATGATGAACTATATGTGGCAGTTCATGAATTGGCCAATATCAGCACCTATCAGATCGAAGAGAGTGATGAACGAATAGACCAACTCGCTTCTTTTTCAACGGATAGGATACAGGAGGCATTTATGGAATACCATCGATACAAGGGTGTAAATATTTGGGAAACTGCCGCTAAGAATAAAGTGGACCTTTTTAACAAAAACAGCGTCAGTCTAAGAAGACATCCGTTCTCATCGCAAGAAGTAGAAGCGATAGATGCTATGAAAGAAGACCTCCTTTTCATTAAAGAAAAACTCCGGAAGTTCGATGATGAGAAAATGATGGAGATCGGCGAATACCAGTACGAAACATTGAAAAAAACGAAGGAGATCTATCAATTGATAACAACAAGATTAGCTCAGTTAGAACAAACCGTATCGATCACACAAAGCGATGCCTTAGAATATCTAAAAAGAGAGGAATTAGACCATAGGATATTCGAAGAGATCGATTTCCCGGAAGTGATAGATGTAACGTTTAAAGATGAGCAAATGAAAATAAAAACCGGCTTGCCATTATCCTTTGATGCAGATAACTTTAAACTGATCGATCTGGCTGATTTTATGCATAAATTACAACAACGTGTAGCCAGCCTTGATGCTCAGGCACAGAAAAAATTAAATGATCTGCTTAAACAAACAAAGCTCAATGAGATCGAGGATGAGCTCATTAAGAAAAAAGATAAGGCTTTAGCACTTTATGCTCAGGATATAGAAAAGGATACTTTCAATGCCTATCATCAAGGCACAGCGAAAAACGCAAAAAGATTCGTCAATGATAAGTTCAGGCAATATGCCAGTTTAAGTCTGGATGAAAAAAAATCAAGGATCGATGAGTTTATAGCTTGTTTTAATGCCGTTATCGATCTGTATCATCTACAAAGTGATATTCCTTCACGCTTAGACCGTATCGAAGAATTGTACACACGCACGGTCTGGAATCCCTATACATATTCAGATATGGACGAAAGGGTGAAGAAAAGGATTTTCGTAGCCTATGATAAAATATTAGTCCCTTTCCTACTTGAGCAAATCAATAAAGAGATCAACTGCAAGGATATTCCCAGGAACATCGATAACTTCAAAAGACTTTATGACAGGATGGTTGAAATCAGGGAACAGGACACAAAACATATTGAACGCCAGGTCAAGAAAGAAAATGATCCGTTGATGCTATTCAAGCTATTATCCATAAAATATTCAGAATAGTATGATGAAAAGCCTTTACCTTTTCTGCCTTTATAGCCTGCTGATATTGATGTTTCCCTATAAACTAATAGCGCAAGAGGTGAGTGAAGAAGAAACCACGGTGAACGCACCTTCTACAGGCAGTTGGTTCCATACCTACGGAAAGTTCCGCTTAGGCGATAAATTATTCTGGGATGCCCAAACCCACTTTAGAACAGCAGGTTTTGATGGAACGGATTATTTTGGGAGAATGGCGCAGGTCTATAATAGACACGGCATAAAATACCTTTTTTCCAAAAGGTTTACCGCAACGGTGGGTGGCGTTCTAAGGCTCAACTTTTCTCCTGATCCCCAGAATGATGATTTTGAAAATATTGTACTGGAACCCAGAATATGGCATCAATACGTCTATTCTATGAGATTTGATCATTTTAAAATATTCCACAGGTTTAGATTTGAACATCGGTGGAGTCGATCGAACCTTGAAGGCTCGAATTATCGTTATAGGAATCGTTATCGGTATAAATATTATATGTATATTCCACTAAATAACAGGAAGTTGAAACCTGGGACATTTTATTTTTCACCAGATATAGAGTTGATCATGCAATCGGGGAGATCTGTAAAAGGAAATTTTATAGAAGACTTGAGGTTCAGACCTAAACTAGGCTATATTGCCAGCCCTCAATTACAATATGCGTTCAGCCTGATGTACACCTTAGGTCAAACCTTTGACGATGCCGCTGTTCTTGATTCCCGTTTCATACTTAATTTTAACGTATATTATTCCTTTGATCTACGGAAGTTCAAAAAGAGGATACCTGAAACCAATGTAAAAGATTAAACATTAGAAAATGAGCGAACTGAAAAAAAACAGATTTAAAATTCTTTTTATTATAAGTCTTGGATTATTCTTTATGAGCTTATGGGTCATCTTCCTATGGCCAGGAAGATTATTTAATAGTAAAAGCCAAACGAAATTAGAACAAAAGCTTCAGGAAAAAAATGAAAAGATCAGCGTACTGAACGATATTCTTGATGCTGAATCCCATTGGTTGTATGATAGAAAACTGGAAAAAGCTATCCTTGAACTTAAAAAGATCAAGCCTGCTAATGATAGCGGTCAGGTAGAGCAAAGGATAAATGCCTTAGTGGAAATAAGGGAAGAACTAGCCTCAGATACCATATCACTACAGCAATATAAAGTGCGATTGAACGCGCGGAATGAAGAAGTGAAAAAATTAAAGGACCAGAAAGATAGTATTGTTGAAAAACTCAATAATCAGTTATCAACAGTAGAAAATGAAAAGGACAGCTTGTCTAAAGTGGTTTTAAAGAAAGAAAAGACCTTAAAAAGAAAAGAAGACATTAAGGTAATCAGCTTTGAGTCTACTAAGGGTGATCAGGTCCACTATCTAGGTGAAGTTGAAAATGGTAAAGCCAATGGTGGCGGTATTGGAATTTGGCGAACCGGTAGTATTTACAAGGGAAAATGGAAGAACAACAAAAGGCATGGGCAAGGAACTTTCGAATGGGAAGATGGACAAAGATACGAAGGTGATTTCAGGAACGATGTGAGAACAGGTGAAGGCACTTATTACTGGCCTGGCGGAGAAAGGTATGAAGGAGAGTTCAGGAATAATCGTCGGGAAGGGAAAGGAACGCTCTACGACCCTGATGGTAACGTATCCTTTAAGGGGAAATGGAAGAACGACAAACCCGTGACCGATTAGAAAAGCTAATCTGTGTTAACCTGATCACCTGGGATTGTGTGCGAGTATCATAATAAAAGCTTTTTTCAGTTTTTTTGAGATCAATAGTTTGATTTATTTGATGACTTGTATCAAGCCCATATAAAAAAGAATATAGTGTTTATGACGAATGTCATCTTTGATCGATCAGATGTTTAATACCTTTATATAAAATTTAAAAATCTGTGCCTTATGTTTAAAAATGAACCGGTAAGATCAATAATGACCAAGGAAGTTTTTACCATAGATGAAGATGACAAATTACAAGATGCCATTAAACTGATAAAACGAAAAAAAATTCGTCATTTACCCGTCATGAAGGGGAAAAGAGTGGTAGGAATCCTTAGTAGGTCCGATATAGACCGCTTAAGCTTTGGTGCTTTATTTGAGAATCAAGAAAGTGCCGATGATGCCATGCTGAACATGTTAAGCATTTCACAAGTGATGACCTCAAAGCCACGTATCATTCAATCTGACCAAAGCATTCAGGATGTAGCAGAAATATTCGCAAAAGAAGAATACCATGCGCTGCCCGTCGTAGATAATTGGCAATGTCAAGGTATTGTCACTACAACTGATGTGATCACTTATTTACTCAAACATCTTTAGTAGGGAACTTTATCGGATCGATCAATTAGACCTTTATCTATCAAATGTCTAAGGATCTTTTGCCCTGACCAAAACTGCTCAGTATTATTGGCACCAATAATAGCATATAACAAACTAAAAAAGAGGCTGTTTGATAACAATAGGTTTGCCACCTTTAGAATGAGAGCTGATGTCATTTAGGTTAATACCGCTAAAATTTCTAATTGAAAAGCAGTAGTAACAAATCATCAATTGAATAAAAAGAGAAAATCAATATTCGTGGTTATTTTCCTTTGCTATTGAGCTAATTCAAGAACAACAATATTTCAGCATCTAATGATAAGTATTATCTAATTCATTCTTAATAACGCTTAATTTTCTGAGGATAATATTACATTTGATGTAAATATCAAATAATGGCGAAGAATGTATTAGGAGGTGAATTAAAATCCTGTTCAATAGATCCTATGACGGGTGTTTTTAGAGATGGTTATTGTACTTACACAAAGCAGGATCCTGGATTACATATTATGGCTGCACAAGTTACACAGGGTTTTCTGGAATGGAATAAAGCAAGGGGCAATGACCTGATAACGCCAAAACCTGAATGGCAATTTACCGGTTTGAAGGATGGCGACTGGTGGTGTATTTGTCTTGGCGTTTGGTTGCAAAGCAAACGAGCCGGTTATCCTTTATATCTCAACTTAGAAGCTTGCCCGGAAAAAGTACTAGAATACATTTCAATAGAAGAATTAAAAAGATGGTCTTATCAAGCTAAAGCATAATTTTTTCTAAATTGATTTGGCGTCATTCCCACTTTACTTTTAAAAATTCTGTTAAAATAGCAAGCTGAATTAAAGCCACAGCTTTGTGATATTGTGGTGATTTTAGTAGGCGTATCTTTTAAAAGTTTTTTAGCAAATTCAATCCTTTTGTTGTTCAAAAAGTCAACAGGTGTTTCACCAAAGGTGAGTTTAAATTTTTTGTAAAACTGTGATGGACTCATGTAAGCCTTATCTGCTAAATAAGCTACGCTTAAATTTTCAGTAAAATTATCTTCTATAAATGATGCTATAAATGCTAATCTATTTTTATTAATATCCATTTTGCCTTCTGACAACAATATATGACGAGCCTCAGTTTGTAATAATCTTATAATCAGTTCATTGATCATAACATCTAAAAGGGCATCCTTTGCTTTACTACCATTTACAAACGTCATCATCAATTTATTTACCAGGTGCTGTAAATGCTCATTGTTAAGTATATGTTCAGGTTGAAGTTCAGTCTGTACAGGTAGTTTTATATCATTTTGTATATCGATCAATTCTTTATAATGATCAGTAGTTTTTTTAATTTTCTCTGCATCAATACCAAGGGCTAAACATCTAGTTGGTGAGTTAAATTGGGCATCTGGAAAATCGATTATCATTTTCTCTTTTGAAGGTAACGTAACTGTTTCACCAGGTAAAAAATCAAAACCCGGTGCGTTTCCTACATACATGTGTTTTTTACCTTGTAACATTGAGGCTATGATGGGAAAATCAAATTGTAAATAAATGTTCTCTGCCTTTTTAAAAGTCTCATAAATATATAAAGATGCAAATTCTGCCTCGTAAACTGTTTTATTTTCAACTAAAGCATCAATTTTTTTGGGTCTTATTTGATCAAAAAGCATTTAAAGTAAGTTAAAATATTATATAAATAGGATAATTCAAGATAAATGTAGGATAATTCAATTATCTACAAAAAAGATAATTGATATTTAACAAATTAAAATTTAAATTATGAGTCATTCAAAACCAAAATTTCAAGAAAAGTATGGGAATTTCATAGGAGGTGAATTTGTACCACCTAAAAATGGGGAATATTTTGATAATACTTCACCTACCGATGGTAAATTTATCGCAAAATACCCCAGATCAAACAAAGATGATGTTAATGCGGCAATAGATGCTGCAAAAGCGGCAGAAAATGAATGGAGTAAAACTTCAGCTACAGAAAGATCAATGATATTAAATAAGATTGCAGATATTATAGAGGAAAACCTGGATGAGTTTGCCGCTATGGATACCTATGATAATGGTAAACCTATAAGGGAAACAACTATGGCAGACACGCCATTAGCTGTAGATCATTTCCGTTATTTTGCCGGAGCGATAAGAGCACAAGAAGGCTCAGCTTCAGAACTTAACACTAACAGCGTATCGCTTATAATTAAAGAACCATTAGGAGTGGTAGCCCAGATAGTACCATGGAATTTTCCATTGCTCATGTTTACATGGAAAGTTGCTCCGGCACTGGCTGCCGGAAATTGCATAGTTATTAAGCCAGCAGAACAGACACCTAGCTCAGTTTCTTTGTTTGCTGAAAAAGTTAAAGATGTTCTTCCTGCAGGTGTGCTTAATATCGTCCATGGTTTTGGACCAGAAGCCGGAAAACCGCTTGCCTCTAGCCCGAGGGTAGATAAAGTAGCTTTTACAGGTGAAACAACAACAGGCCAAATGATCATGCAATATGCATCTAAAAACCTGAATCCCGTGACCATGGAGCTGGGTGGCAAATCGCCCAATATATTCTTTAATTCTGTAATGGATCAGGACGATGCTTTCTTAGACAAATGTTTAGAAGGCGCCGTCATGTTTGCTTTAAATCAAGGTGAAGTTTGCACGTGTCCATCCAGAATGTTAATTCAGGAAGATATATATGAAGAATTCATAGAAAAAGTAATCGCAAGAACAGAGTCTATAGTTCAGGGCGATCCCTATGATATGAAAACACAATTAGGTGCTCAGGCATCTGAAGATCAATTTGATAAAATACTTAGCTATATTAAGACAGGAAAAGAAGAAGGTGCTGAGGTATTAACCGGCGGAGAACAATTTCAGGCTAGCGGTGATTATAAAGATGGTTTTTATGTAAAGCCTACTATTTTAAAAGGTCATAATAAAATGAGAGTTTTTCAAGAAGAGATTTTTGGCCCTGTAGTATCTGTTTGCACATTTAAAGATGAAGCTGAAGCCATTGAAATAGCCAATGACACGCTCTATGGACTGGGCGCTGGTGTTTGGACCAGAGATGGTCATCAACTTTATCAGATTCCAAGAGCGATAAAAGCAGGACGTGTTTGGGTAAATTGCTACCATGATTATCCGGCTCATGCCCCTTTTGGAGGATATAAAATGTCTGGCTTTGGGAGAGAAAACCATTTAATGATGCTAGATCATTATCAACAAAGTAAAAATATGTTAATTTCTTATGATAAGAATAAATTAGGTTTCTTTTAAAGATAGTAACTATGCAGGTAGATCGAGTAAGTATAACAAATAAAGCTTCTAAACTAGTTGAAGAATTAAAAAATCGGCATGGTGATGTAATCTTCCATCAAAGCGGTGGATGTTGCGATGGATCTGCTCCTATGTTATTGCCTAAAGATGATTTCTATTTGGATGAGTCCGATATCCATATGGGTAATGTAGCTGGCGTTGATTTCTATATGAATCAGGCGCAGTATGAATACTGGAAACACACCCATCTAACCGTTGATGTTATCAAAGGAAGAGGCTCTAGTTTTTCTCTGGAAATACCTGAAGGCTACAGATTTAAGATAGACTCAAGACTTTTTACAGAGGAAGAGCAAAAACATCTCAGTACCTAATATTAAATAGAAATTTAAAAATACACGGAGTTGAGATACGTATAAATCAGATTATCACTAATTATTGATTTTGAATTAATGAGTTAGATATGTATTATCTAGCTCATTTTTTTTTAATACTTACGCCACTTGATATTACAACCCATACTGGGTTTTTGTTCTTTATAAACTTCTCTATTGTTAAAAATAGTATCTAAAGCTTCGCGAAGACTCCTTCCTGAAAGCGGAATACCGTTTTTAGGTCGGGAATCATCCAGCTGACCACGGTATTCTAACTCCAGCTCAGCATTGAAGACGTAGAAATCCGGCCT
>CAJXLO010000058.1 GCA_913056525.1 uncultured Psychroflexus sp. | reverse complement strand
CAAGTAAACACCAGTTCGTTTTGTGCATTTTCATAGAGATCGATCGCTGTTTTGCCGTAAATAGGAAATCCGGGTAATAATTCCGCCTGATCGTTAAAAAGGTAGATCTTCCCGGCTTGTGTATCAGTAAAACTGATCAATACACGTTCGTTGAGCTGGTGGATTTGCGGTTTAGTGTATAATCCGTAATCCAGTTCTCTTTCATTGTTGTTAATGATCAATCGATTTTCATCGATCATCGCCCAATTTTGATGGGAAGCGGTAAATAAATGCTCGTCACTGGATGCTAAAGCCCGCTTTTCCAACTTGCCTTCCTGGTCGATCTTGATCATACTTCCTTGTTTAGAAGTGGTCATGAACTTATCATTGTATTCAAAGATGCCGTTATGAGAAAAATCTATGTCATCTTCAGGTTCCACACGCTCTTTCCCTCTTCTATTGAGTATCTTAGCTTTATTTTCTCCATATTCAGCAATGATAAAATCCTTTCTTCCTATTCTTATATGTTTCAAGCTATTTTTTAGTTGGGATACCGGCTGGAAATCAAAGCCTTTGACCTTTTTTAGTTCGCGATCATACAAAGATACCTTCTCGTCCTGAACAATGATGAACCTGTATCTTCCAGTGTTCGCATAATCGAATATGCTAAGACCTCGTGTAATGATATTGTCAAAGGTTTTTGGAAAAGGAGCGACATCATTTCCGTTCTTATCGATAAGGTAAAGCTTGTTCTGCGTGGTAAAGCTGAGCTGTTTCCGGGTGTTCTTATAGATATCGATCGTATGGAGCTTGCCTACTACTCTACTATCGAGTTGCTTTTCCCAGATCAAGTTGCCTTTAGTATCAAATAGGTACAGCTTATTTTCATCGTCCTGAAAGACAAGGTCGCGTTGCTGGGTTCGCCAGTTCACAAAAAATGTTGGTCTCTTTACAACAGGTCTATCGATCGTGATCCTGTTGATCTGACTGGGGTTAGCTGTTACATCACTGCCTTTATCTTGCGGGATATAAGTGCTTAGATAATTGATATCATCTTGTTCATTGATCTGAAATCCCATTATCTTGGATCCGCTAAGATCAAGCTCTTTTATTTTACTAAAAAGGTCAGGTAGGATAAGCCCTGAAGGATTTTTCGCTAATTCTTCAAAATTGATCAGGCCAAAGTAGTTTTGTTCTTCTGTCAGGTTGGCATCTAACATGTTCAGATATGGGGTTGCTTTGAGAAGCGAATTGTTATGATAGCTGATGATCATGTTCTTGATACCGCTCATCTCGTCGCTTAACAGGAGGACGTCCTCGATCTGAGTAAAGTAGTTCACTTTCTTTGTATCGATCGATCCCATATTCTTCAACAGGTCCTTTTTTGCCAGTTCATAGATCTGCTTATCTCTGAAGATGGAATGTTCCTGGCTTATATCATCCAGTATGGCAAACGCTTTCTTTGCATCCTTGAGATGGAATCCATAGAGGACAGATGATATGGTCCTAACCTTAAAGAACTCGTCCGTGTGCTTTATCAGATCGTAATGGTCCGGAAATCTTCGTTGGTTTTCATTATCTTTTCCTATGCCTGGATAGTTCATGCTCAGGTAAGTTAGGGTATTAGCAGGAATTACATTGACTCCATGACGCTTTCCGGGGTCAAAAGCTGAAAGTTGCCTTTCCACCTCTCGATCGATGATACCGTTTAACAAGATACCGTCATCGTCCATATCCACATCCAGCCCGATCCAGTTATTAAAACCCTCTACATCATCGATCACATAATCCGGTAACCAATGATTGAAGAGCTCTTCCTTGCGATCAAAGTTCAGGAATACGGCCATTTCATCATTAGTGCTTTTGCTTGTTCTGAGCAAACCCGGATTTGCAGGAAGATCGCCTGCTATGTTCCTTATGCTGTTCTCAATGATCAACTGCGAAGATGAGAAATGCACAACATCCTGGAATCTTGTCATAAAATAGGTGTCTTGCTTAAGCTCCACCTCCCTGATCTGTTGTCCGTTATAATCAAAACGTTTTAGCACTTCACCGCTGCTGAGCGGTATCTCCTTAGCGGTATCACTCTTTGTGATAAAACTAATTGCCATTTGCTTTTTACCTATCGGGGTAAAACTTAGATAACCAGCTTGCTGTATCGGCCAATTTTCGATCAGCTCCAGCTTTTCACCCCATTCTTTTAAGAGCTTTTTTTTGCTGTTCTGCCTCAACCAGTCCAATTCATGCAACTCTTCCTTTAGTTCCAGAAAGTTATCTGATCTTAAGACCAGTGCGGTCTTAGGTGGGACAAATTCGATCAGGTCTTTATCATTCGTTGTGTAATCGTCTTCACAAGAAAGGACAAAGATCAGAAAGGTGAGTAAGATAAGCTGATATGATATCTTCATGGCTAAAAGTAAAATGCTGGTGCAAATATAATGAAGCCTTGGACGTTCATTAAAACGAAATCTTTAATTGCCTTTTGAGTTGAAAACTTTTCCGATGATGGATGTTCTTACCATGTAGCTCGATAGCTTTGATGTGTTCCTGCGTAGGATATCCTTTATTCTTTCTCCAGTTATACGCTGGATATTCATCATGAAGCGAAAGCATGTAGTCATCCCTGGATTTCTTCGCCAGAATGGATGCTGCGGCGATATTGAGATATTTGCCATCTCCTTTTATCAAACAGGCATGAGGAACGTCCCTGTAAGTATTGAACTTGTTGCCGTCCACACTGATGAAAGCAGGTTGCTGTTCCAGCTTTCCCAGGGCAAGGTGCATGGCCAGGATCGACGCTTGTAGGATGTTCATTTCATCGATCTTTTCAGGAGATACGTGCGCAATTCCATAGCTTATGGCCTTTTCTTTGATCAGGGCGGTCATATCCTTCCTTTGTTCAGCGGTCAACTGTTTGGAATCATTAATGATGCCCGGCTCTATATCATCGGGTAAAATAACCGCTGCAGCTGTAACCGGTCCGGCCAAACAACCTCTACCAGCTTCATCTATGCCACATTCTGGCGTTTCTTCTTGATATCGGTTCAATAACATGCGCTAAAGGTATGAAACTCTTCGGGGTATTTCCTACACTCGTTCCATCAAATTTGATAATTTTGTTCATTATTTTTTTGCAGATCAATGAGCTTGTCTCCACGATGTGACCGTATATCAAATATTGTAACATTCATCAACGTTATTGCATGGAACGTGAACTTTACTCCCTATAATGAATAAGATCATTTTAATTGCCCTTTTACTGATCATGAGCTTTAGCGCTATTGCTCAAAAAAGGAAACTTACGAGAACTGGCGGTGGAAACACCAATCGGTCCGAACAAAGCGAGAACAGTTCACTTGAGGATAGGGAAAGGCCATCCGTTGATAAGTACAAGTTGATAAGTATTGACAATGACACGATCCATGTGGATACCACACTTACCATAAGTAAATTATACAAGTACAATTACCTTAGGAAGGACGACTTTGAACTTTTGCCATTTCATAATGTGGGATTACCTTATACGCGTTTAGGCGGTGAACTTGAGAGCGATGGAACTTTCCCGGATGTAGGTATCAATGCGAAACGTTTCAATGTCCTTGAGGCGGATGAGATCAAATATTATCATGTACCAACACCTCTTACGGAACTTTACTTTAAGACCACTTTTGAGCAAGGTCAGAACGTAGATGCCTTCTTCACTTCAAATCTCTCTAAGCAATTCAACTTTTCCATAGCTTATAAAGGATTGCGTTCGCTGGGATATTATCAGAATGCGCTGGCCAGTACCGGGAACTTCAGGATGACGGCCAGTTACAGGTCAAAGAATGATCGATATCTCATGCGTACTCATTTTGTGTCACAAGATATCACTAACCAGGAAAATGGCGGCTTAACGCCAACTGCTCGAGAACAGTTCATCAATAAAGTACCAGAATTTGACAATCGGCCATCGCTGGACGTGCAGTTCCAAAATGCAGAATCGCTCTACCTGAACAGAAGGTTCTTCCTGGATCAATCCTATGCGATCAAGCAGTCCGTGGATTCGCTGAAGACCTCATCGATCAAAATAAAGCACAGGTTTAATTTCTCAGACCATGAATATACGTATCAGCAAGATGAGGCAGTTGATATTTTTGGCGATACATTTGAAGACCAGTCGATCAGCAACAACCTGGAACACCAGATCCTTCATAACAGGATAAGTCTACACTATGATGACCCTTTGCTAGGAAGGTTATCCTTTAAAGCTGGCCACCGATACTTCACCTATGGGTACGACAGGCTCATTTTATTTGAAGACCGTGAGATCAATAATCTTCTGGAAGGAAATGTTGTTTCTTTAGGTGGCGACTTCAAAAAGGATATTAGCGGATTCCAGATTGATGCCTCAGCTGAGGCGAACGTCAGTGGTGATTACGATGGTTATCGATTCAAAGGGCAGGCGCAATACGAATTGAAGGATTCCATTACGGTGGCAAAAGCTGGTGTTGAACTTATCGATCGTGCGCCAGACATGAACTTCCAGTTGTATCAATCTGATTACATCAACTACAACTGGCAAACCTCCTTCAGTAATCAAGAAAAACAACGGCTATTCGCTGAACTGGAAAGTAAACGATTAGGTCATTATTCAGCATCCATTACTCAGGTACAGAACTATTCGTACTTTGGTTATGAAGATGTCGAGGAGAATGAACAGGAGATCGACTCTTTACCAAAGCCTTTTCAGGCCGGAGGAACCTTGCGGACATTCAAAGTGAAAGCGAGGAAAGACTTTAGCCTGGGAAAGTTCACGCTGGCCAATACGGTCATGTATCAAAATGTCACCGATGGACAAGACATCTACAACGTGCCTGAATTTGTTACCAGGAACAGTCTAATGTTCCGGGACTACTGGTTTCAGGATGCTCTATATCTCAATACAGGATTGACCTTTAAATATTTCACTTCTTTTACCGCGGACGCTTATGACCCTATACTGGGTGACTTTGTGGTACAGAACGATCAGGAAATAGGTGATTTTTATACGCTGGATTTCTTTTTTAATGCGAAAGTGCAACAAGCCAGGATATTTTTCGTGATGGAGAACTTTCCCACCATTTTCCAGGGAAATAATAACTTTTCAGCTCCTAATTATCCGTATCGGGATTTTAGGATAAGGTTTGGGCTGGTTTGGAATTTCTTCTTATGACCCATTAGACAGCCACGATCTGATCAGCAAACTTTTCGCTTATCTCATCAAAAGTATCCCAAAGCTCCGTTGGCTCATCTGAAGTGACAAGCTTTTGTCGGTAGGGTTTAAAATTAGGGATGCCTTTGAAATAGTTCGTATAATGCCTTCTGGTCTCAAGAATGCCTGTTCGCTCACCTTTCCATTCAATCGACATTTTGAGATGCCTTCTGGCGATATCTACACGTTCTGCCATAGTAGGTGGTTCTGCGTGAAAACCGTTTTCGATATAATGTTTTACCTGATGGAAGAACCACGGATTCCCAATACTTGCTCTACCGATCATCGCGCCGTCTAATCCAAATTCATCTCGCATTTGAACAGCGCGTTCAGGTGTGTTCACATCTCCATTACCAAAAACGGGAATATGCATCCGCGGATTGTTCTTGACTTCTGCAATTTTATGCCAATCAGCTTCTCCTTTATACATCTGAGCGCGTGTTCTACCATGGATGGAGATCGCCTTGCAACCTACGTCTTGTAATCTTTCTGCCACTTCCACGATATGAATGCTATCATCATCCCAACCTAAACGTGTCTTTACCGTTACGGGAAGGCTTGTCCGTTTGACCATGGCTTCCGTTAAACGCACCATCTTATCAATATCTTTTAAGATACCGGCGCCAGCACCTTTACAAACCACTTTCTTAACCGGACAACCATAATTGATATCAATGATATCGGGCTTCGTCTTTTCAACGATATCAACGGTTTGTAGCATAGCATCAAGATCTGAACCGAATATCTGAATCCCTACCGGGCGTTCATACTCGTAGATATCCAATTTCTGTACGCTCTTAGCCGCATCGCGTATCAAGCCTTCTGAGGAAACGAATTCCGTGTAAACCACATCAGCGCCTTGCTCTTTGCATAAAGCACGAAAAGGAGGATCGCTCACATCTTCCATAGGCGCTAATAATAATGGAAACTCGCCAACATCAATATTTCCTATCTTGCTCATTAGGTCAAATTTTTACAAAAAAACAAAATTATCTGAACATGGATACAAGTTAATTTATTTAACTAGCAAGACTGACTTTTATTAAATGAACTAATATTTTTTAATTATATTTGATATATAATTAGATTATTATGCATATTTTTAAAACATATCTCCCTTTATTTTGTTTCCTATTACCAGCTTTTTATTTGACCTTAATAGCTCAGTACGATCCTAATTTTTACATTGATAACGGAACTTGTAAATGCGATGGTGCTTATTATGGCGATTCCGTTACACTTACCCTGGATGGTGAACAAAGGACATTTACAAAAAGAACAAGAGCACAACTTGATTCTATTATAGCCTATGACGAAAATGATCCTGAGATCGCCTTAACCTGTACAAGTGGAATTACGGATATGAATGGTTTGTTTGACTCAAAAGAGTTTTTTGATCAAAATATTAATCATTGGGATGTATCTAATGTCACAAATATGGAGGCTATGTTCTATAAAGCATTTCTTTTCGATCAACCCTTAGATAAATGGGATGTTTCTAATGTGACGAATATGAAAGCTATGTTCCATGATGCAGATGATTTCGATCAAGCCTTGAATGACTGGGATGTCTCTAGTGTAAACAATATGGCATATATGTTCTTTAGCAGTCCGTTTAGTCAACCTCTTGTTGACTGGGATGTTTCTAATGTGACAAAAATGAACTCTATGTTCGCATACAGTGGATATTCTCAACCCTTAAACAACTGGGATGTTTCCAATGTAACTGATATGAGCAGAATGTTCGATTCGTCTTACTATGATCAACCCTTAGATGATTGGGACGTCTCTAATGTGACTGATATGAACCATATGTTCTTTGATACAGAGGAATTTGACCAGCCTTTGAATAGCTGGGATGTCTCTCAAGTGACTGATATGAATAGTATGTTCTATCGAGCAGAGAGTTTTGATCAGCCTTTAGATAATTGGGATGTGTCTCAAGTGACTGATATATCCTACATGTTCTCTTCTACTTATGATTTCAACCAATATATAGGGAACTGGGATGTATCAAATGTTATCTTTATGAACGGAGTGTTTAGCAACACGGTCGTTTACGATCAACCACTTGATGGCTGGGACCTCAGCAATGTTGTAAGTATGATAAGTATGTTCAATAATGCTCAAAATTTCAATCAGGATCTTTCTATGTGGTGTGTAGAGCAAATTCCTAATGAGCCCTATAATTTTGCGGCCAATTCTGAACTACAAGCTAACTTTTATCCTAATTGGGGCGTAAGTTGCACATTAGATGTTGCTGATCATAGCCTGGACCATTTAAAAATTTATCCTAACCCAGTTAAAGATAAGTTGAATTTCCTTTGGTCTTCTACTAAATCACCCAAACAAATGACAATGCGTATCTATAATTTTAATGGACAGGAAGTGCTTAATAGATCCTATACTAACTTACCTGAACAAGAAGATGTAAGTCAACTTCAAAGTGGTGTTTATTTATTAAAGTTCATCAATGGTCAAAGATCCAGAGTTGAACGAATTGTTGTGGAATAGTCTTTAAAGCTTTTTTGCCACAACAATTTATAATATACCAACAACTTTCATGATTAAAAAAAAAGCACCTGCCGTCGCAAGTGCCTTTTTATATATATGTAGAAATAGCGCTATTTGATCATATCAAAACTGCGATTGACGAAGTTCGTTAGATCCTCACCTTTCAATAAGCCTTGTGATAATCGGGCTAGGTCCATGGATTGTTTGATCAGTCGTTCGCGTTTTTTCTGGGTCTTAGTATTAGCGATCTCATTGATCAACGGATGATTAGTGTTCACGACCAGATTATAATTTTCCGGCATATTACCCATCATTCCCATACCGCCACCGGTCTGTTGCATCTCTTTCATTCTACGCATGAACTCTGGTTGTGTGATCATCATCGGTGCGGCATCGCTGCTCATCGCCTCCATTTGAACCGTGTAAGTTTCAGTTGGAACAACATTCTCCACATTTTCTTTCAGTTTGTCTTTATCTTCATCAGATAATGCTGATTCAATATCTTCCCCTTTTTTGATCAGGTTATCTACGTGATCACCATCTACTCTCACAAAACTGACCTTATTTTCTTTCTCTGTCTCTAGCTTCTGGATCAGATGAGATACGATAGGAGAATCTAATAATAAGACTTCATAACCTTTGTCTTTAGCCGCTTTGATATATGGATGCTGTGCTTCTTTATTAGATGCATAAAGTATGATCAATTTATCATCCTTATCAGTTTGAACATCCTTCACCTTAGCTTCAAGCTCATCATAGGTTAGATATTCACCATCCGTAGTTGGGAATAAATTGAACTTTTGTGCTTTTTCAAAAAATTTATCATCGGTTAACATGCCGTACTCAATGACGACTTTGATATCATCCCATTTTTTCTGGAAATCCTCTCTGTTGTTCTTGAAGAGCGAGTTAAGCTTATCAGCTACTTTCTTCGTAATATAATTGCTGATCTTTTTCACTGCACTATCGGCCTGTAAATAAGAACGCGATACGTTTAGCGGAATATCCGGTGAATCGATCACACCGCGTAACATGGTCAGGAATTCAGGAACGATACCTTCCACATTATCGGTTACGAAAACCTGGTTTTGATAAAGTTGAATTTTATCTTTCTGAATGCTCATATCCTGTGTGATCTTAGGGAAATAAAGGATTCCTGTAAGATTGAACGGATAATCTACGTTCAAGTGGATATGGAATAACGGCTCTTCAAACTGCATAGGATAGAGCTCACGATAAAAATCCTTGTAATCTTTATCCTCAAGATCAGACGGCTGCTTTGTCCATGCAGGATCCGGATTGTTGATGATGTTATCAACTTCTACTTTTTTTGGTTGTTCATCTTCCTTGGCATCATCAGCTTTTGGAAGTTCTTTTTCTTTGGTGCCAAACTTAATTGGTACCGGCATAAATTTATTATACTTGGTGAGTAGTTCACTTATTCTGTTGTCTTCTAAGAATTCTTTGTCATCGTCATTAATATGAAGTACGATTTCTGTACCGCGATCTTGTTTATCGGCTTCCTCTAAAGTAAACTCGGTTGTACCTTCACATGTCCAGTGTGCCGCCGGTTCATCTTTCCAGGATTTGGTAAAAATCTCTACTTTATGCGCTACCATAAACGCAGAATAAAAACCTAAGCCAAAATGACCAATGATGCCGGCATCTTTAGCGTCTTTATCTTTATATTTTTCCAGGAATTCTTCAGCGCCGGAGAACGCGACCTCGTTGATGTATTTTTTAACTTCTTCCTGCGTCATCCCTACACCCTGATCGATCACGTGAATCTTTTTATTTTCCTTATCGATCTTTACTTCGATCTTAGGTTCACCAATATCGGTTTTGATCTCACCTATTCTAACTAAATGATGGAGTTTTAGGGTTGCATCAGTTGCGTTAGAGATCAATTCTCTTAAGAAAACTTCGTGATCAGAATAGAGGAATTTTTTGATCAGCGGAAATATGTTATCAGCGGATACGTTAATTGAACCTGTTGCCATAATATTAATTTTTTAAATTCATTTAGCGAAAAACATACCAATAAACATACATTGACATTTTGGCAGTTACCCTCAAAATTAACAAAAGATTTTGTTGATAGGTTCGCTTTAAAAGGTCAACAGCCTGTAATTTTGAAAAAAACTGTAATTATGGCCAAACAGTCTGAAACAAAAAAGAAAAAAATAACTAAGGATGAAATAATAGATGCTTACATGGACTATGTACTGGAGCATGAAAAGCATCCCAGGTCAGTATATAAGTTCGCCAAGATGAACAAGATGCAGGAAGCGGATTTCTACCAGTTCTTTGGCAACTTTGAAGGTTTGCGTAATGAGATCTGGAGCAAGTTCTATGAAAACACCATGAACTTGATGGACAACAACGAAGAAGTGGGGCAATATAATTCCAGAGAAAAGATGCTCACCTTCTTTTACACCTTCTTTGAAATGCTGACCGCCAATAGAAGTTATGTGCTCTTCACTTTAGAAGAGCAGGAAGATATGATGAAGAACCTGCCACAATTGAAAGGTTTACGTCAAAACATCAAATCTTTCGCAAAAGAGTTGATAGAAATGGACAATGATGAGAAGAACTACTCTTTTCTAAGGAATAGTGAACGTGTATTTTCAGAAGGCGCCTGGATCCAGTTCCTATTTCTATTGAAGTTCTGGAGAGATGATCAATCCGCAGGATTCGAAAAAACGGATATGGCCATAGAAAAATCCGTGAATACCATATTTGATGTATTTGATAACACACCGATAGAGAAAGTAGTGGACCTGGGTAAGTTCCTCTACAAAGAACAAATGAAAGCTTAAGCATGAAAACGATAGATAAGATACCTACTGGAAAATTAGGTAGAACCACAAAATGGGTCACCACAGGTGCAAAATTAGGAAGGAACTATGCCAAGTATTACGGCAAGAAAGCCTTTAATCCGGAATATACTAAGGATGAACTGCACGAAAGCAACGCATCGGATATCTATGATGGACTAAAGAGCCTGAAAGGAAGTGCGCTCAAGGTCGCCCAAATGCTGTCAATGGAGAAAAATCTATTGCCCGATGCATTCGTTGAGCGCTTTAGTTTAGCGCAATTCAGTGTTCCTCCGCTTTCCGCGCCGCTCGTAAGAAAAACCTTCAACAAATACCATGGCGATTATCCAGAAAATATTTTTGATGAGTTCAATCTTGAATCGGTCAACGCCGCTAGTATCGGTCAGGTACATCAAGCGGAAAAATATGGTAAGAAATTAGCCGTAAAAATTCAATATCCCGGCGTATCAGATAGTATCAGTTCTGACCTGGCGATGGTGAAACCCGTTGCTACACGAATGTTCAACATAAAGGGAAAAGACTCTGACAAATACTTTAAGGAAGTAGAAGATAAATTGATGGAGGAAACTGACTATGAGCTTGAACTCGAGCAGAGTCAGCGCGCCGCTCGCGATTGTTCACACATCAAGGGTCTTCATTTCCCGGAATATTACCCTGAACTATCCAGCGAAAAGGTCATTACCATGGATTGGATGGATGGCTTGCATTTAAGTGAATTTGCCAAAACGGACTTTAGTAAAGAAGTGGGAAATGAAATAGGTCAGATATTATGGGACTTTTATATGTATCAAATCCACAAATTGGGAGAAGTACACGCGGATCCACATCCTGGTAATTTTCTGGTGACAAAAGACCATGAATTAGTAGCGATTGACTTTGGTTGCATCAAGCAGATACCGGATCAATTTTATAAGCCTTATTTTGAATTGGCCGATCCTCAAAAAATCAATGACCCTAAAATTTTAAATAAAAAATTAAAAGAATTAGAAATTCTTCGAACAGATGACACTAAAGAAGAAATCAAGTATTTTACT
>CAJXLO010000057.1 GCA_913056525.1 uncultured Psychroflexus sp. | reverse complement strand
AGCTTCAACGATAAAATTGTTCTTAAATTTTTCAGTAGCTTTTTTTTCCCAGAAGTAACCCAGAATGCCACCTGCAAGGACGAGAGCGAGCAAGATCCATTTTTTCTTATAGTAAAAAGCGATGATTCGTAAAAATCCAATCAGAAGATTTTTGAAGAAATCACCTATTTTTTGAAACAGAAAACTTAGATCTATTTCATTATTTTGGCTTTTCTGATGTTGTTTGTTTTCTTCCATCTTAGTTGATCAGTTCAATATAAATATTTTTATTTAGATAGTTTCTTTTCCTTTAAGTTGCGTCAATAAGCCCGGTTTTCTTTGCCTTGTATAAAATTGATAAACGCTTGATTCACCACTTTATTTCCGCCGGGCGTTGGGTAATTTCCTGTAAAGTACCAGTCTCCCAGATTATCAGGGCAAGCCTGATGTAATTTATCTACGCTTTGATAGATGATCTCTACTTCCGCATTGATGTTCTCGCCCGTCAACAGCGCTGCGATCTCATCGGACAGTGCTTCATCGGTAAGGCCCTGATAGACTTTCTTAACTTGATTTTCTATGTCTACGATCGGCTTTAAGTTCTCCGCTAAACAATCTTTATAGACATCATCAAGTACTTGCGCTTTCTTCCCGGCTTTTTCATGGAGTGAGAGCGCTGCCCTAAAGGCTACGAAATCTTGTAGCCTGGCCATATCAATACCATAACAATCCGGATATCTGATCTGTGGTGCTGATGAAACAATAATGATCTTTTTAGGTGATAACCTATCCAGTATTCTGATAATGCTTCGTTTTAAGGTTGTTCCTCTCACAATGCTGTCATCTATCACTACTAAATTATCGGTAGGCCTGACAACGCCATAAGTAACATCATAAACATGCGCTACCAGGTCGTCCCTATCGCTATCAGCAGTAATAAACGTTCGTAACTTGGCATCTTTTACCGCTATCTTTTCCGTTCGCAGTCTACGCTGTAAGATTTCTTCCAGTCGGGCATCGGTCAGGTTTTCTTTTTCGGCTAATATTTCTTTGTTCTTCTCTTCGTTCAGTACATCCTGTGCCGCTTCTACCATACCGTAAAATGAGGTTTCCGCCGTATTGGGAATATAGGAAAAAACGGAATTATGCGTATCGTAGTCAATGCTTTCCAATACCTGAGGCATTAATAAGCGACCTAATTGTTTCCGTTCTTCATGGATGGCCACATCGCTTCCTCTGGAGAAATAGATGCGTTCAAAAGAACAAGCTAATTTTTGCCTGGGCGGAATGATCTCTTTTAAGTAAGAGTCTCCATTTTTCCTCGTGATCAATGCGTTTCCGGCCGGTAGCTCTTTTACATCCTTAAAATCCACATTGAAGGTCGTCTGTATGACGGGACGCTCAGATGCTACGACAACTATCTCATCATCACGATAATAATAAGCAGGTCTGATGCCGTTCGGGTCTCTGAGCACAAAAGAATCACCATGACCGAGCATTCCGCCCATAACGTATCCACCATCCCAGTCCTTAGAAGCTTTGCGAAGTATTTTGGCAAGCTTAAGCTGTTCTACTATATGCGGGGATGCTTCTTTTTTTGTATAACCTTCTGCCTTTAAGTTTTTGTAAAGTTTTCTTACTTCTGTATCCAGGAAATGACCGATCTTTTCCATGACGGTAACCGTATCAGTCTTCTCTTTAGGGTGTTGCCCTAGCTCTACCAATTGATCAAATAGCTCATTAACATTCGTCATGTTAAAGTTTCCAGCCAGAATCAGGTTCCTATGCATCCAGTTGTTCTGCCTTAGGAACGGATGTACACTTTCCAGGCTATTATCACCATAGGTGCCATACCTTACATGACCTAAGAAAACTTCGCCTACATAAGGAACGCGTTCCTTGAGCTTCGTCATATCATCTTTCCAGTCAAAATCTTTAATAGCCTCGTTTATTCGTTCATTTACATGAGAAAAGATGGTTTGAATAGGCTGATCAGCATTGGACTTTTTCCGACTTATATAGCGATTGCCAGGTTTCATATCTAATTTAACGCTGGCAATACCAGCACCATCCTGGCCGCGATTATGCTGTTTTTCCAGCATTAGGTACATCTTATTGACACCGTAGAATGGCGTACCATACTTTTGTTGATAATAAGAAAGTGGCTTAAGCAATCTTAAATGGGCGATCCCGCATTCATGCTTGATATGTTCGCTCATTGATTAATCCGTTAGGTTGATCTCAAACTGGGTTAAGGAATTGAAGAGTTCTAACCGGTTCTTGATGTCTGCTTCCTTGAGGTCGATCATTCTCTCTGTTCCAAATTTCTCCACGCTGAAAGAAGCAAGATTAGCTCCGTAGATAACAGCGTTTTTCATGGCCTCGAAAGAATAGTTGTCCTTACTGGCCAAATAACCGGTAAATCCGCCGGCAAAGGTATCGCCTGCACCTGTCGGGTCGAACACTTCTTCCAGTGGTAAGGCCGGCGCAAAGAACATCTCATCCTCATAGAACAACAAAGCTCCATGTTCTCCTTTTTTTATCACCACATAGTCCGGTCCCATATCAGCGATCTTCCGCGCGGCTTTCACCAGGGAATATTCTCCAGTTAGCTCTCTGGCTTCTTCGTCGTTGATCGTAATGACATCAACCTTACTGATCACTTTATGCAATAGGTCCGGCGTTGATTCTATCCAGAAGTTCATCGTGTCCAGTACCACCAGCTCTGTATTATCTATTTGTTCCAATACACTGAGCTGTACTGCCGGATGCAAATTACCTAACATAACCACTTTTACGTCCCGGAACTTCTTAGGTACCCTGGGTTGGAAGTCAGCAAGTACGTTAAGCTGTGTGTCCAGCGTATCTCGCGTGTTCATATCATTATGATAGCGACCGCTCCAGAAGAAGGTCTTTCCATCTTCCACTATTTCCAGGCCTTTCAGGTCGATATTCCTGTCCTTTAAAAGGTCGATGTATTCCTGAGGGAAGTCACTTCCTACCACGGAAACGATGCCGGATCGTAAGGGAAAGTGAGATGCGGCCAAGCCTATGTAAGTAGCGGCTCCACCTAGGATTTTATCTGTTTGGCTAAAAGGAGTTTCAATGGCGTCAAAGGCAACGGTGCCTACGATCAGTAGATCTTTCATGAAAAGTTTGTTTAGAATTTGGCAAATATAAGATTTAAGGAACAGAATTTCCCTGATTTGATGCTTAGCTTTGATCGTTCGGTTATAAAGTTCAAACGGAGTTGAGAAAGCCACTTTTCGATCTTTCGGTCATAAGCCATGGGTTGGACATAAATAATTTAGGAAGTACTCGCCCATAAAAAAACCCTGCTTGGTGAAGCAGGGTTAGTTATTTATATTTTAATGACATCACCATCTTTATTAAGAAAGTGATACTCTAAATATTGGTAAGCATCTCTGGGTTCTACTTTGATCCATTGCTTATGGTCCATGAACCATTTTGTCCTGATAGAGGGAACGCCTTTAGTAATATAAGCGGCAACAAATGGATGCGCGGTCAACTTAATAGACTTGTGCTTCCCGGACTTGATGATCTTCAAGAGGTCGGTCTTTATCCTGTTCAGCACTACGATAGGTGCTTCTACTTGCCCGTTCTTGTTCGGGTTTTCTTCCGTGGTCTTGATCTCCATTTCTGGTCTCACGCGTTGTCTTGTAATTTGGACCAGGCCGAACTTACTAGGCGGTAATATTTTATGCTTGGCACGGTCATCGCTCATTTCTTTTTCTAATACCTGAATGAGCTTTTTTCTGTGCTCTGCTTTTTGCATGTCGATGAAATCCACAACGATGATTCCACCCATATCGCGCAATCTTAGTTGTCTGGCGATTTCTTCCGCACTTATGAGATTGACCTCTAAGGCCGTATCTTGCTGTGTTTTTGCCTTGTTGCTTCTATTACCGCTGTTAACGTCTATAACGTGCATAGCTTCCGTATGCTCTATAATGAGATAAGCCCCTTTTTTCATGGTCACGGAACGTCCAAAAGAGGTTTTGATCTGACGTTCTATGCCAAATTTCTCAAAGATCGGTACCTTGTTCTGATAATATTGGACGATCGACTCCTTGTTCGGTGAGATCTCACCTACGTAGTCTTTGAGGTCTTCGCTGAGCTGCTCATCATCTACTTTTATCGCTGTAAATGAATCATTGAAGATATCCCTTAAGATGGAAGATGCTTTATTAACTTCTCCTAATACTTTAGAAGGGTGTTTTGCTTTGGGTATCTTTTTGCACATGTTCTCCCAGCGTTGCATTAGGTTGTGCAGATCCTGATCGATCTCTGCCACTTTCTTTCCTTCTGCTACTGTTCTTATTATGATACTAAAACCTTTTGGTTTTATGCTCTTGACGAGACGTTTAAGACGGCTTTTCTCTTCTTTGCTCTCTATCCTTTGAGATACGGAGATGCGATCAGCAAACGGAACAAGTACGATATACCTTCCCGCGAGGGAGATCTCGCTACTTAGTCGTGGTCCCTTCGTTGAAATTGGTTCTTTTACAACTTGAACGAGTACAGACTGGTTAGGGTGAAGGACATCGGTGATCTTTCCATCTTTATTGATGTCCTTCTCGAACTTTTCTTCCTTTAAGTAGGAAAAATTATTGATCTTTTTGGACTTTACCAACTTTACATAGTTGATGATCGATTTGATCTGCGGTCCCAGATCATGGTAATGGAGAAAGCCATCTTTCTCATAACCAACGTCAACAAAGGCCGCGTTCAATCCTGCGAGGGATTTTTTCACCTTTGCTAAGAATATATCTCCCACGCTAAAGTCCGCTCCACCATCTTTTTCCGTCTGCAACTCTATAAGTTTTCCGTCTTTTAATAGTGCAAAATCTACAGCATCAGCATTAGATCTTATTATTAATTCTTTATCCATGCTTTTAGATTTTTTGACATGGTTCGCACCATATCAATATTGGTTGCTATTTAAATGAAATGTAGAAACTTTGCTTTAAAGTTTCGATGTCAAAGAACTTGATGATTACAGAGAATTACTTCTTTTTGTGACGATTAGCACGGCTACGCTTTTTGCGTTTATGGGTGGCTACTTTATGTCTTCTCCTTTTTTTTCCGCTTGGCATACACGTGTTTTTAATCGTTTACTTTTACTTTTTCTTTTACACCTTCCAGAAATACCTTTGAAGGCTTGAAGGCTGGGATGTTGTGGGCCGGGATCTTAATGGTAGTGTTCTTGGAGATGTTCCTTCCGGTCTTTTCTGCCCTTTTCTTGATGATAAAACTTCCAAAACCCCTTAAATAAACGTTCTCTCCACTTTCTAAAGAATCTTTCACTTCCTTCATGAAGGCTTCAACAGTTCCTTGAACTTCAGTCTTTTCCAAACCTAGGTTTTCGGAAATATTGGCAACGATATCTGCTTTCGTCATATTTATAAATATTTTTGAATTTTAAGAATGCGAATATACATAAAATTCATGTAATGAAATCGTAGTATTTGTTTAAATGATAAATGGTTATATATTATTATTGTGAAAAAATCTAATTTGACGTTCTCAAAAAAACTTATAGAATGGTATGAAAAGCACAAAAGACCACTTCCCTGGCGGAACTCGAGCGATCCTTATATCATATGGCTAAGTGAGGTGATATTGCAACAAACACGCGTAAAGCAAGGGCTTCCTTATTTCAATGCATTCCTGGAAAGGTTCCCTGATGTGGCTTCATTAGCTGCAGCATCTCAAGATGAAGTCCTTAAGCTTTGGCAAGGTTTGGGTTATTATAGTCGCGCCAGGAACATGCACGCCGCTGCTCAACAGGTCCTTGATGAATTTCAAGGTGAGTTCCCCAGAAAATATGATGACCTTATTAAATTAAAGGGCGTTGGCGATTATACGGCAGCGGCCATAGCATCGATCTGTAATGATGAAAGTGTTGCGGTAGTAGATGGTAATGTTTTCAGAGTCTTGTCCAGATTGTTCGGTATAAAAGAACCCATCAACTCTTCAAAAGGGGCGAAAAAGTTCAGGGCAAAGGCTAAGGAAATGCTTCCTAAAGAAAATACTGGAACCCATAACCAGGCGGTCATGGAGTTTGGTGCCTTGCATTGTTTGCCTAAGAACCCGCATTGTTCTTCCTGTCCATTCGCTCATGAATGTCACGCTTTTCAAAATGACCTCCAGCAAGACTTGCCGGTCAAGATCAAAAAGAACAAGGTCAAGACCGTTTATATGAACTATCTGGTCTTTATTGACAAAAACGGGAAAACCCTGATACAACAACGTAAGGAGAATGCCATCTGGAAAGGGCTCTTTGATTTCCCTCTGATCGAATCAACAGAAAGTATCCGGCAAAGCACGGTAGAAGGTCATGAGAAGTTCATCAATATAATTCGCAAACAGCCTTATTCCCTATATCTTTATAATGCTCAACCTACAAAACATTTGTTGACCCACAAGAAATTATTCGCTCATTTCTGGATCATAGAAATAGATGAAATTCCTCAATCCGTACAGGGAACTTATTACAAAACAGATAAATACGGGATCGCACAATATGCTTTTCCAGTATTGCTCTCTAATTTTATTGATAAATTCTTCTTCTTCACTTGAATAGTTTTTCATAATTTTACATTTATTATTAAAATCCGAATATCATGGCTGGTACGATCAATAAAGTAATCCTCATAGGACACACTGGAGACGAGATCAAAATGCATTATTTTGAGAACGATAATTGTTTAGGAAGACTCCCTATCGCTACTAATGAAGAGTATACGAACAAATCAACAGGTGAAAGAGTGAGCAATACGGAATGGCATAATGTCATCCTAAGGAACAAGGCCGCCCAGGTCTGCGAAAAATACCTGAGAAAAGGTGATAAGATCTATGTAGAAGGCAGGATTAAAACGCGTAAATGGCAAGATAATGAAGGGAAAGACCGCTACTCCACTGAAGTGCATTGTACGGACTTCACATTCTTAACGCCCAAGAACCAGTCAGGAAATGCAGCATCAACTGGATCACAGCCGGCCACAGCACAAGCTGCTCAGCCAGAGCAGAAGAAGCCTGATGAAGCAACACCTCAAAATTCCCAAGATCATGTAACATCTCATCAGAGCGATGAGGATGATGATCTCCCATTCTAAGGTCCTGATTTTGGAACACTCTTTTTTGAGTAGCTACATCGCTTTTTCATTTACAGAGATCGCAGGGATCATTACTTTCCTGCTATTACTTTTGAGTTCTGCCCTAATATCAGGTTCTGAGGTTGCGCTTTTTTCATTGAAACCAACTGACTTCCCTAAAACAGAAGATGATTATACCCAAAAAGACCGTAACCTGATCAAGTTGTTAGACCGACCTAAACGCTTATTAGCGACCATACTTATCGCAAATAACTTTATTAATATCGCCATTGTTCTGCTCTATGCTTCCTTGAACCATCTGGTCCATCCAGAAGAACCTATTGTCATTTACGGTGTTTCCTTTCAGTTCATCCTGGATGTGATCATCGTTACTTTCCTCATTTTACTCTTCGGTGAGATCATCCCCAAGGTGTATGCCAATCGTTACAGTGTCAAGTTCGCTCGTTCCATGGCAGCACCACTGGTCTTCCTTGATAAACTATTGGCTCCGCTGAACATCCCTATGCAGAGAACCTCTACGTTCTTCCATCAAAAATTAGGGAACGAAAGGTCCAGTTTGAACGTTGACCAATTGTCCAAAGCACTTGAACTTACCCATGAAGACGAGACCTCAAACGAGGAAAAGAAAATATTACAAGGCATCGTTTCCTTTGGCAACACGGATACAAAGCAAGTAATGAAACCCAGAATAGATATATTCGCCCTGGACAATACAACTGACTTCTTATCTATCATCCAGCAAATACGGGAAAATGGATACTCCAGGATTCCGGTCTATGAGGAAAATATCGATAACATCAAAGGAATCCTCTACATTAAAGACCTGCTTCCATATCTGAAACAAAAGGATTTTCAATGGACAAAATTGCTCAGAGAACCTTATTTTGTGCCAGAGAACAAAAAACTGGACGACCTGTTGACAGAGTTCAAGTCAAAAAAGAACCATCTGGCGATCGTGGTAGATGAATATGGCGGCACTAGTGGACTGATCAGTCTAGAGGATATCATCGAGGAGATCGTAGGTGACATCAATGATGAGTTCGATGATGAAGAGCTTGTCTATTCTAAACTGGATGCAAAGACCTACATCTTTGAAGGAAAGACCAATCTAAAGGATCTTTATCAGGTCTTGAAACTGCCAGATGATAATCCTATTGAAAAGGACCGCAATGATGCCGATACCCTGGCTGGTTTCATACTTGAAATAGCGGAGAACTTCCCGGTAAAGGGACAGACCGTTCGTTTTAAGAACTTTGAGTTTACCATTGAAGCAGTTGACAATAAAAGAATAAAACAAATAAAAGCATACATCAATTGAAATCAAATTTGATCATTCTACTACTTGTTATATTTGGGCTTTCAGGATGTCAGGAAAGAAGCGACCAACCTAAACCTAAGGGTTTTTTAGCACTAGATTATCAGCCGCCTGAATACGTCTTATTTGAAGAAGACTGCCCGTTCACATTCCAGGTAAATCAAGCTATAAAGGAAAAACCTGTTCAGGACAACTCCTGTAATTTTCAGCTCCTATATCCAGATAAGGATGCGAGTGTGTATCTCACTTACAAACCTGTAAACGATAATTTGAAAAAACTCCTGGTCGATGCACAGAAGATACCCACGAAACATCAGATAAAAGCAGATGCGATCAGTGTTGATGTTTATGAAGATCGCAAAAGGCGTGTTTTTGGCAATTTCTATAAGGTCAAAGGTAACGCCGCTTCACAAGCTCAATTTTACGTGACAGACAGCCTGGACCACTTCCTTAGCGCGTCTCTATACTTTGATGCCGTTCCCAATTACGATTCGGTCTATCCTGCTTCACATTACATCATCCAGGATATGAAGAAGATGATGGAAACCATGAAATGGAAAAGTGTTGCTCAGGATCCTTTATTAAAAGATTAACCCATTTTAGAAGAGCCACGACCAGAATTCTCCCATTTTTGCAAAAATTTCTTTGATTTGGCTCAACAGCAATTAAAATGGGTTTTCTTATTCACGTTAGCTCTGCTTTGGGGAAGTTCATTTATCCTCATTAAAAAAGGGCTTACCGGTGTTTCTCCTTTAGAACTAGGCGCATTACGCACATTATTTGCCGGCATATTCCTAGTCATCATAGGCTTCAAATCGCTAAGAAAAGTGAAAGGAAAGATCTGGTATTGGCTCATCTTATCTGGCTTATTAGGCACCTTTTTTCCCTCCATTTTATTTAGTTATGCTGAGACAGAGATCGATAGTGCTATAGCATCGATTTTAAATTCTACCGTTCCATTACAGGCTTTAGTCGTAGGAATTATCTTTTTCAAAGGGCAATTCTTCTCCCGTCAGTTCATAGGAGTTGTCATCGGTCTTTTTGGCTCTTTTTTATTGATATGGATCGGAGCTAATGTCAAGTCTGATCAGAATTACTGGTTTGCTTTGCTCCCTATTTTAGCTTCCACGATGTATGCGTTTAATGCGAATATCATCAAGTTCAAATTAAAGGAACTATCGGCCTTAAGTATTACGACCGCATCTTTTTTACTTTTGATTCCTACTTCTTTAGGCGTTTTGATCGCTACCGATTTTTTTGCTGTTGAAAATCTACAACAACATTCCACACAAACGGCTTTATGGTATATCCTGGCTTTAGCAGCATTAGGAACGACTTTTGCTAAGATCATCTTTAATAGATTAGTGCAATTATCTAATCCCGTGTTCTCAACTTCAGTTACATATTTAATCCCCGTAGTGGCTTTGTTTTGGGGCGTTTTAGATGGCGAACAATTTCAATGGTCACAACTTTTTGCCGGAGCTATTATTTTGTTAGGGGTTTATTTGTCTAACCGGAAGAAAAAAGTTAAAGCATAAAAAACTCCGCTGAAAAGCGGAGCTTTTTGACTTTTTATGAAAAATAAGTTTATTCAAAATCTGATGCGCTAACGCCTTCGTCAAATTTAATTTCCTGCATTTCTATGTCTATCGTTTGAGGTCCATACTCTCTAACCATTTTCATAGGTACTTTTATCCCTTTTACTTCCTGGTAATTTTGGTATTTTCCCTTGTTCACTATCTCTTTACCACCTTGCTTAACTGTTTTCTTGTCCATGATCTTTAATCCGGACTCTACTGAGTAATAAGCTTTTGCATCTTCTCCTGTGCTAACTACATAAGCGTCTTCACCTTCAACCGGAACAATAGCCTCTAACTTATGATCTTCGTTTACCTCAAGTTCAGGAAATAAACCGGCAGATTGTTTTTGTTCTTCAATTTGTTTATCGCTCATCTCCATCTTTTGACCTCTCGCCATAGTATAGCCGTCTTCACCATCAAAAACGACTTTATTGAGTACGTTTCCGCCCATGGTCATTTTCATCAAAGATTTACCATCAACGGTTCGCTTCATTATCATATTAATAGACATTCCCTGAACACTAGCATTTCCTTTCATCATCATAGAATTTACTTTTTCTACAGCTTCACGACCTCCAATAGCTTCAATGTATTGATCATAAACAGTCTCTACAGTTACTCCTTCCGGTATTTCTTTGCTGAACACGGGTTTATCTACCTTCTCCGCCTTTTTGTTGTAATACATGACCGGAACGGTCTTTCCTTTATAGGTCATACTTTCAAGTGGTGCAGCAATATCAGCTCCTTTTCCGGCGATCACAATTCTTAAATTGCCTGGCTTGATATACTTCTTAGCTACTCGTTGAACATCTTCTGCTGTGACCGCATTGATCTTCTTTAGGTAATTTTTGTAGAAATCTTCCGGAAGGTCATTTGTCTCTATGTTCAACGCATATCTGGCTATGGTCGACTTATCTTCCAGGTTCATCACAAAATTACCCGCGAATTTACTTTTAACATCTTCTAATTTTTCCGGTTTGACAATGGAATCACGTATATGATCGATCTCTTTCAAGAACTGAACTACTGCACTATCTGTTACCGCATTCCTTACACTTGCGGTAGCATAAAAACGAGATGCATATTGGCTCGCACCAATATTAGAACGAGCTCCATAAGTGTAGCCCTTGTCTTCACGAAGGTTCATGTTCAAGTAACTACCAAAGCTGCCACCTAATATTTGATTAGCAACTAATGCCGGGAAATAATCCTCATCGTTCATTTGAAGGTCCACGGTATTTTCCACGTAAACTTCACTTTGTACCGCGTTAGGCATATCAACTAAGTTGACCTGAGTAAACTGTACATTTTTTGGTTCTGGTAAAGTTTCTGAAGGTGGAACTTCCTCTTTCCATTTTTTAAAGTTCCTCTTGACCCATCTTTTTGCTTTTCTACTCTTGATGTCACCTACTACGACCATGTATGCATTTTTAGGAGAAAAGTAATTACGATACATGTTTTTTACGTCATCAAGGGTGATATCCTTTACTGATTCTACGGTAGTAACCTGACCATAAGGATGATCCTTGCCATAAGCAAGTGCAGAACTTACTCGGCTGGCAATCGCAGATGCGCTATTTTGAGAAGACTTGATGTTCTCTATGAGCTTATCTTTCTCCGCTTTGAAGTTCTCTTCCGTGAA
>CAJXLO010000056.1 GCA_913056525.1 uncultured Psychroflexus sp. | reverse complement strand
AAATTTTAAATAAAAAATTAAAAGAATTAGAAATTCTTCGAACAGATGACACTAAAGAAGAAATCAAGTATTTTACTGGTTTATTTCATGAAATGCTTAGTTTATTTACCACACCATTTCACAGCGATACTTTTGATTTTGGAAACGAAGATTTCTGGCAGAAAGTTTCCAGTTTAAGTGAGAAGTATAGTCAGGATGAAGAGTTGCGAAGAATGAACGGAAACCGCGGAAGCAAACATTTTATTTATATGAACAGAACCTTTTTTGGTTTATATAATTTACTTCACGATCTTCAAGCTGAAATAGATGTTGATCATTACAAAAAATATATCGACGGCAAAAGATCTGCTTGATCGATAATGAGTTATTTTATTCTCAAAATCAGCAATGAATAGTTGCTGATTTTTTTATTATGCAAGCATAGTAAATTCAGGTTTTGATGAATAGGCATTATCGGTAAATAAGTATATTGCCATATTCAGAAATTGTATAAATATGTATCATTCCCAAATAAAAGGTCTTGGCAAATATGTACCTGAAAATGTGGTCACAAATCACGATCTGGAAAAAATAATGGAAACCAGTAACGATTGGATCGTTGAACGAACCGGTATTCAAGAGCGTAGGCATATAGAACCGGGCGATGATAATTCTACGGCCGTTATGGGTTGTAAAGCCGCAAAACAAGCCTTAGAAAGAGCTAAAGTAGATAAGGACGATGTAGACCTTATCGTTTTCGCAACCTTAAGCCCGGATTATTACTTCCCGGGATGTGGCGTTCAAGTGCAAGAAATGCTTGATATCGATACCTGTCCAGCGCTGGATGTGAGGAATCAATGCAGCGGATTCATCTACGGCCTATCCGTCGCCGACCAATTCATCAAAACCGGTATGTACAAGACCGTACTTTTAATAGGCAGTGAAAATCATAGCGGCGGATTGGACATGACCACAAGAGGAAGGAACGTCTCGGTGATATTTGGTGATGGTGCAGGAGCAGCGGTCTTACAAAGAACAGAGGATCATGATCATGCGGTCTTATCTACCCATTTACATTCGCAGGGAAAGTTTGCTAAAGAATTATCGCTGGTTAGTCCAAGCACTGAACATTGGGTTGATGATATTATAGAAGAAGCGCCTCAGGAAAATCCTGATTATTATCCTTATATGAACGGACAATTAGTTTTTAAGAATGCGGTAGTTCGTTTTTCAGAAGTGATCATGGAAGGTTTACAGACCAATCAACTTTCACCGAAAGATGTCGATCTGTTTATTGCTCATCAAGCTAACCTACGCATAGCACAGTTCATACAAAAGAAATTCAACTGGTCTGATGATCAGGTGTACAACAATATTCAAAAATATGGCAACACAACGGCAGCATCCATTCCTATCGCCCTGACCGAAGCCTGGGAAAAAGGCAAAGTTAAATCCGGCGACCATGTAGTTCTATCTGCCTTCGGTAGTGGTTTTACATGGGGTAGCGCAATTATGAAATGGTAACACAAAAAATCCCCGCTTTTGCAAGCGAGGATTACAAGTTCTCTATTTTTTAAAGGCTAATTCAAATAAATTTAAAACTTGACTTCATACTATTAAACGTTAAAAAGGCGAATATGTTACAACCTTTAACAGTATTTAACGCAACTTGGCATGTTTTAATATGAATTTTAGTTTCAGGTCTTGTTTTATGATCATCCACCTTTACTATCCGATGATGAAGAAGCTTTTGACGAAATGATGGACAATCCCGTAAAGCATAGCACTCCGTTGACAATAAGTACAAAGAAACCCAGGTCAAAGTCGTAGAAATAGCTTAATGAGCTATCTAAGGCATAGCTCAAAACAGGACTCGCAATGGCGATGCTAGGAATCCATTTATCGGTCACTTTTCTCTCAAGTAAAATACCATAGGCGAACATCCCTAGTAATGGACCATAAGTATAACCCGCGAACTTGAACAGCTTATTGATAACACTTTCGTCCTGGATCACATACCTGAAGATCATCATCACTGCGATCAAAGTTAGTGAAACGACCACGTGGACCATCTTTCTTGTATGAACCTGCTTTTGTTGTGACTGCTTTTGTTCTATTTCAAAAAGATCAACACTGATGGAAGTTGTCATAGAGGTCAATGCGCTATCTGCACTGGAATAGGCTGCGGCGATCAAGCCTAACAGAAAGAAAACACCAACACTGATAGGCATCAGGTCAGAAGTAGCGACAGCCGGGAATAAGGCATCTTTTGTTTCTTTGATACCATTAATGGCTGCATAATCATATAGCAATATGCCAAGCGAAAGGAAAAGAAAGTTTACCAGCGTTAAAGTGATGGTAAACCAAAAAATGTTCTTTTGAGCTTCTTTTAAGTTCCTGCATGTCAGGTTCTTTTGCATCATATCCTGGTCTAATCCCGTCATGACGATCGCTATGAAAGCCCCGGATATAAATTGTTTCCCAAAGAAATTAGCACTTTTAAGATCTTCCCAGAAAAATATCTTGAACTGCTCATGATCACCTATGTAAGTGAGCAATTGATCAGCTGCGATATTCATTTCATCTGCAATAATGACCATGGTAATTCCCATTGAAAGTAGCATAAAGAAAGTCTGCAAACTATCTGTCCAAACGATGGTCTTGATCCCGCCGCGAAAAGTATAGATCCAAATCAATAAGATGGTTACTGTAACCGTTACATAATAAGGGATATTCAAGTCATCGAACAATATCAACTGCAACACATTGGCCACGAGAAAGAGGCGAAATGCCGCCCCTACGATACGAGATAGGAGAAAGAATGCGGAAGCTGTTTTATAGGCGGAACGACCAAATCTGGCTTTGAGGAATTCATAGATGGATGTCAGGTTCATCTTATAGTAAAGCGGTAATAACACCAGACTGATAACAGCATAGCCGATCGTATAGCCCAGGACCACCTGAAAATAGCTAAAACTGTTCTCACCAACGGTTCCGGGAATAGAAATAAAAGTAATGCCGCTTAAGCTGGCTCCTATCATCCCAAAAGCCACCAGAAACCAGGGAGATCGCCGATTCGCCTTGAAAAAAGTGTCATTGGATTGATTCCTGCTGGTCAAATAAGAAATGCCTATCAGTACCCCAAAATAGCCCACGATCAATCCTATGACCCAAAACGCGCTCATTTGTTCTTTTTGCCACGAAGGTAAATGATTTTCATCTTCCTCATCTCATAAGTATATGGATTTACTTTTTGAACTTTTGCTCAACATCTTCGTTTATGACCACTAGAAGAGCTGGATCCAAAGAATTGATATCACGCACTTTCGAATTGACCAGAAAGAAAGTTTCATCCTTTATCGATTCTTTTATATACTTAACCGTAATTTCTGCCAGTTTATCCTCATCAACACCTTTTACGTAAAACCAGGTATTTACTTCACTGTCGATATTATTGGAATCTGATCTGGAATATTGATAATCATAACCTTCCTGATAAAGTCCGATATCGCTTACTATTGCAGATGCAGTAGGGAATCCGCCCGCGCCGGGTCCTTGTAGGATATGATCACCGGCAAATTGACTTTTGATTTCCATATAGTTAGCTTCTCCTTTTAAATGAAAAGCGAAATCATCTTCTGAAACAAAATGCGGTAAGACGCTGAATTGGCCATTTTCAGCGATTGCTTTTAAACGGATGCGGTAGTTGTTCTCTTTTGCGAATTTTTGCTCAGTAGCTGAAATCCTATCGATACCATAATTAGGCACCTCATCAAGTGAAATCGTTTTCCCAAAAGCATGTTTATGGCTGATGCATAGTTTATATTTTGCATCCCAACCTTCTACATCACTGGTAGGATCTGCTTCTGCAAGACCTAAATCCTGAGCTTCCTGAAGTGCATCCTGGTAGCTGGCACCTTCTTCCATCTTTGATAATATAAAATTAGCCGTACCGTTAAAGACGCCTTCTATCGATGATATTTTGTCATAAGGGAAATACTGGTCGAGTGTCCTGATTACCGGAATAGCACCACAAACTGCTGCTTCATAAAACATTTTTCTTCCGGTTGATCCTTGAATATCTAAAAGTTCCTGATGATAAGTGGCTACCATTTTTTTGTTTGCCGTAATTACGTCTTTTCCATTTTCCATCGCTTTGGTCACGATATGATAAGCGGCTTCTGCGTCTGAAATGGCTTCAATGACTAGTTGAATTTCTTGATTTTCAAGAATATCATCCGGATCATAGCTAAGCTTGCCATTCTTGATTTTTCTTGCTTTATCTTTATTCTTAACCACTATTTTTTGGATATCAAGGCTATGATTGTTGGTCTTTTCAAGTAATTCATATAACCCTTCATTAACGGTTCCAAATCCAAACAATCCGGTAGGTATATTATGCTGTTTTTTCATTGACTTTAATTTTATCTAGTTGATGCTGCCATTTGTATATCACTTCTTTGATCTGATCGGTTTCGATCAAAAATCCGTCGTGTCCAAATTGGCTGTTAATTGTTTCTAATCTTGATTTTTTAATATGATCTGATAAGAATTTTTGGTCTTCTAAAGGGAATAAAAGGTCACCTTTTAAATTGAGCACTAAAGTATCCGCTTTTATACGCTCAAGTGCATCTTCTAAACTTTTTCGATCTCTGGATACATCATGGCTGTCCATCGCTTTTGATAACATATAATAGCTAAATGCATTAAATCGGCCAGCTAATTTTTCGCCTTGATAACGTTGATAACTTTCTGCTTTACGTTGCTCATTAAATTGGTAATGATCGTCTTGAGTAAGATGGAATCCTGAGTAACTTCTATAGCTTAAAAGCGCCACACTTCTTGCCACTTTCATGCCATTTAATCCGGCGTTAGGATCTCTTTCATTCCATGTAGGGTCGGTTTCAATTGCCCATCGCTGAGATTCGTTAAAGGCGATTCCCCATGCGGAATGCTTGGCATTTGTTGCCAGTAACACCAATCTTTGAATTCTGTCCGGTTCTTGTATCGCCCATTCTAAAGCTTGCTGACCGCCCATGCTAGCGCCTATTAAATAAGCAATTTCTCCAATGCCGATATCGTTTGCTACCATTCGCAAGCATTTTACAATATCACGAATGCTTATTTGTGGAAAATCATGATAAAGTGCTTTACCATTACCCAAATCTAAAGGCCCAAAGGTGCCATAACAACTTCCCGGAATATTGACGCATATAATAAAGTGGTCATCAGATGACAACCACTTATTGCTTTCAAAAAAGTCAGGCCACCACTCGCCGGGATTGCTATTTGCGGTTAGCGCATGACATATCCAAACTACATTATCTTTATCTTCATTAAGCTTGCCGGCGGTATGGTAAGATATCTTAGCAAAATCAATCTCCTCGGCGTTTTCAGTGGTAAAACCATCATCTAGCAAAAGTTCATGTTCAGTAAATTCAAAATGCCCTACTTTCATTTAAGCGTGAATTTTTGATTGCACAAAAGCCTGTTCCAGATCGTTCTTAATATCATCAATATTTTCAATACCTACTGATAATCTGATCAATCCGGGAACGGCACCTGCGGCTTTCTGTTCTTCTTCCGCCAATTGCTGATGAGTGGTGCTACTGGGATGAATGATTAAAGTTTTGGCATCGCCTACATTCGCTAAATGACTGATTAAATTTACGTTGTTAACAATTTGGTCTGCTTGTTCTTTTCCACCTTCTACTTTAAAGGTTAATACAGCACCATATCCGTTTGTGAGGTATTTGTTAGCTCTGTCGTGATAATGACTACTGCTAAGACCCGGATAATTGACATAAGTAACTTCATCTTTAGCTTCCAGCCATTCAGCTATTTTAAGTGCATTATCAACGTGGCGCTGAACGCGAAGTGACAATGTTTCTAAACCTTGCAATAAAAGAAAGGAATTAAACGGACTTAAAGCCGGACCAAAATCACGTAATCCTTCTACTCTTGCCCGAATAGCAAAAGCGATATTAGGCAATCCCAGGTCATTATCTTTCCCAAAGACATCTGCAAATACCAATCCATGGTAACCTTCGCTTGGTTCACTAAACTGCGGGAATTTACCGTTTCCATAATCATAATTACCGCTATCGACGATGACACCACCGATGGAATTCCCATGACCGCCGATCCATTTAGTGGCGGAATTAGTAACGACATGAGCGCCATGTTTGATAGGTTGGCAGATGTAACCGGCTGCTCCAAAGGTGTTATCAACCACAAGCGGAATGTTGTGTTCATCTGCTAATGCAGCTACAGCTTCAAAATCAGGAATATTAAACTCCGGATTTCCTATCGTTTCCAGATAAATGGCTTTCGTATTTTCATCTATCCTTTCTTTTAGATGTTCAGCCTGATCAGTTTTTGCAAATCGAGCGTCAATCCCTAAACGCTTAAAAGATACTTTGAATTGATTAAATGTTCCTCCATACAGGAAAGGAGAAGAAACAAAATTGTCGCCACTTTCCAAAATATTGGTCAAGGCTATGAACTGCGCTGCCTGTCCGGAAGCCACGGCTACAGCAGCCACACCACCTTCAAGTGCGGCAATCCTTTTCTCAAAAACATCCGTCGTAGGATTCATGATCCTTGTATAGATATTCCCGAATTCTTTTAGTCCAAAAAGATTTGCCGCGTGTTCACTATCTTTAAAATTGTAAGAAGTGGTCTGATAAATAGGGACTGCTCTGGAGCCGGTAGTAGCATCTACTTCCTGTCCGGCATGTAATTGCAATGTTTCAAATGCAAGATCTGAATTGTTTTGTGACATGATATTTAATTTAGTTGTTTTAAAATAAGATTGAATTATGATACAAGCAAACCGAAGGTGTTTGCTCAAAATTTACTTGAAAATTAAAAGAATTTGTGAGTGCTTAGATTTTATTAGCAACACATGTTTTGACAGCAACACATAGAGTATGCGTGATCAAATCGGAGAAATGTAAACTGGAAAGGGTAAAAATTAGTTTTCATGGCTTTATTATTCCTTTTTGTGGACGGTTTTGGCACTTTTCAACTCTTGAAGTTGCCTGAGGTTCTTCGAGCCGTTCTCTCACCTCATCTTAATAAATACATTGCAATTATAAGTATATTAGCTAAATTACAGACTAAACAATTATTAAAATATAATATAGCCTAAATAAAAGTCTAGAGAATTTATCTTAAAAATTTGATTTACAGTAAAATAGGATTTAAAATATTTTTATTACTAATTTAAGCACCGTTACTTAAGTAAGCTATTTTAGAAAAATACAACTACAATTTTTAAATTTTTCGGATAATTGCTATTTATAAATAGGACATTGAAGAAAAAACTATAAGCATCTCTTTAATTATCATTTTTTAGATAGTTTATTCCCAGAAATATGCTTCTGACGTGAAGATTTGAATTGGGTTTGATCGGCTGAACGTTTCATTTTATGTTTAGTGGATCTTCCCTGTACGCGCTTGCGCCACATTTTGAAACTGCTCTTTTTCATATTGCGCCGCATGATTTCGATCACTTCATCTTCTTTAATACCGAATTGAAATTCGATCGCGCCAAAAGGCGTCCTATCTTCCCAGGCCATTTCGATGATACGGTCCAACTCTCTTTCGTTAAACTTTTCTTCTATTTTATTGTTTGCCATAGATCAATTGTAATATTGAAATGCCCACCAAACCAAAACAGCCTGAATGGGAATTCTTAAGATAAGGATCCACATAGGAACACCGGCTGCATGTTTTCCGCCACGTAGCATATTGATATGAACGATCATAAATACAGCGAGCATCGCTACAATACCTAGGATCGCCCAGTTCATTAATTTAGAAAATAATAATGCAATGGCCAGAACTACCTCAGCAACTCCACTTAAATAAACCATTAACCTGGGCTTAGGCATAAAATCCGGCATTACTTTGATATAGACCTTAGGTTTAATAAAATGCATCAAACCAGCAAATCCGTACATTGCAGCCATCAGATAAAAATCCCAGGTTTGTTCCATGAGGTAAAAGTATCAACTTTACAGATAATACTTCGCGCATTAATAATCTATTAACCTTAAAAGAATGATAATGAGTAATTACTTTTGTCTGTTCTACATGAACAATAGCTTAGCTAAATCGTCCTAGAAGTATCAAAACTTTCCAGATATTGGGCAACTCGCTGAACGAATTGACCGCCTAAAGCTCCATTGACCACACGATGATCATAAGAATGGGACAAGAACATTTTGTGCCGGATACCTATGAAATCACCCTGATCGCTTTCTACAACCGCCGGTACTTTTCTTATTGCGCCTAATGCTAAGATACCTACTTGCGGCTGGTTGATAATAGGCGTTCCCATCACGCTACCAAAGGTACCTACGTTTGTTACCGTGTAGGTTCCACCTTGTGTCTCATCCGGTTTCAGTTTGTTTTGTCTGGCTCGGTTGGCCAAGTCGTTTACACGCTTAGCTAAACCGGTCAGGTTAAGCTGATCTGCGTCTCTGATCACAGGAACGATCAAATTATTATCCGGCAAGGCTGCTGCCATGCCTAAATTGATGTGTTTATGCTTGATGATCTTATCACCATCCAGGGAGATGTTCACCAGCGGGAAGTCTTTTATCGCCTTAACGACCGCTTCCATAAAAATAGGCGTGAAAGTTAATTTTTCCCCTTCGCGCTGCTGGAACTGGTCCTTTACTTTTTGTCTCCATTGAAATATTGGCGTAACGTCTACTTCTATGAACGACTGAACATGTGCCGAGGTTTGTATACTATTGACCATGTGTGATGCGATCAATTTGCCCATCCGGCTTAATTCCTGTACATCATCACCTGGATGTGCTTCAACGGGTACGGATGCCGGTGCTGTTCTCCCGTTAGTAGATGGAGCTGAAGGTTGTTCAGGTTTTTGTGTACTTGGTTGAGGAGCTGCTTTTTCCTGTGTTCCCGATTCTTCACGACTTTTTAGATATGCGAAGACATCATCTTTCGTAACGCGACCTTCCTTACCACTTCCTGATATAGACTCGAGCTCTTCAAAACTTATATTTTCTTCTCTGGCAATGTTCTTTACTAATGGAGAGTAGAATCGGCTGGAACTACTTAGGTCTTCCGTGGTGGCTACTTGTTCTTTAGCGGCCGATACTCTGGATGCGGCTTCTTCAACTGCTCCGGTTTCCACGAGCTCTTCATCATCGCCTTCCTCTTCCGAGCTTGCTTCTCCTTCCGTTTCAATTATAGCAATGGTCTGTCCTACTTCAATAACATCATCCACATCGAACTTCTTTTCTTTGAGAACACCATCTACTTCACTAGGTACTTCAGAATCCACCTTGTCCGTGGCGATCTCTAATACCGGTTCATCTTGTTCTATCGTGTCGCCCACTTCCTTAAGCCAATTCGTTAAGGTAGCTTCTGCCACGCTTTCGCCCATCTTAGGAAGTTTGAGTTCTACTGTTGCCATAATTGAATATTCTAATTATTGAAATTTTCATTGCAAAAATACTAAAAATAGCGGTTAATTTTGTTGATCTTTCAAATGTTTGATCTCTCCCATGTTCGTTCTACTATCGCTGCCTATCAGTACATCCTGTTTAGCAGGTTTGAAGCGATAGTGATTTTGACACTTAGAATTAGCTTTCATAAAAGCGATGACGTCCTTAAAGTTCAAGTTTTCCATATCGAAGATGACCATGGCCTTATTTATCTGCTTATCGTTCAATTTATCTGAGGGTAATTGGTCAACCTGAAGCTTAAATGAATAAGCAATTTTTCTCGTCACCGATACTTTATCGGTAAAAACAAGAATGCACTCCGGTTGAACTAGCTTCTTCTTTTTCGTCGAACGGAGCTTCTTCATCGGTTTGATCAGTTTAAACGCTGTTCTTATCCAGAACTTTGACCATCTGGGATAGTTGTAATACGTCTCAAAATAGATCATGATGGAATGGAAGAACCTTTTGAGGTAGGTAGCATCCTTTAAAGTGCTTTCTCCCTTAAAATGTATGATACTGGCAGACCCAATATAGTAGTTCTGTTTCCCGTTCAACATGAACTGATGGCTTAGGTCAATGTCTTCTCCGTACATAAAATAGCGTTCATCAAGGCCTTTGATAGACCGATAGTCCGATGCTCTAAAGAACATGAAGGCACCGACCAAGGTATGCGTGGGATGGTCTTCATCCAATGGGATATCCTTGTTGAAATAAAGATTAGAGAAACCTAACAAACGCGAAACCGCTTTCAATGGCGTTAATTGGTTCACCTTGCTTTCGGGTAAGAATTCGCCTGTACCATCACGCATTTGCAAACCTAATATACCATGGTCCTTAGATCGATCGGCGGCCTTGAACAATATTGAGAACGTGTCTTCTGCTACAACGGTATCGGGATTTATCAGACATACATATTTACCGCTGGCCTTACGTATCGCCTGGTTATTAGCTCGAGCAAAGCCTACATTTTCCGTGTTTTGAATAAAATTAACATAAGGGAAATGTTCATTTAAAAGGCTTTTTGTCATATCGTTAGAATCATTGTCCACAACGAATATCTCATGGGTGTTGTTCTTGAGCGCAGACTCCAGGCTTTCCAGACATAACATCAAGTGGAATGGAACCTTGTAAGATACAATGACGATGCTTAATTCCAATCAATCCTTTTTTAATGAATTCTCAAATGGAACCCTTTGTGTTATACTTCTTCCCAGTGTGATCTGATCAGCGAACTCCAGGTCATCGCCCACTGGAATTCCTCTGGCAATGGTGGTCAACTTCACATCGCTTTCCTTGAGCTGGTTGTAGATGTAAAAGTTAGTGGTATCACCTTCAACGGTTGCACTTAGGGCGAAGATCAACTCACTGACCTGACCGTTCTGCACTTTTTTTATAAGAGAATCAATCGTCAACTGACTTGGTCCTATGCCATCGATCGGACTTATCTTACCGCCTAGTACATGATATTTCCCGTTGTAAAGTTGGGTAGCCTCTATGGCGAGCACGTCCCTTATATCTTCCACTACGCAGACCAGTTCTTGTTTTCTGGAGGCGTTACTGCATATCTCGCAGAGATCCTGATCACTTATATTATGGCAGTTCCTGCATTTTTTAATGTTCTTTTTAAGCTCTGTAAGCGATCGGGCGAGCGCAAAGGTCTGTTCTTTAGGCTGATCTAACAAGTGCAAGACCAACCTGAGCGCGGTCCTTTTTCCTATTCCCGGGAGTTGCGACATTTCATCAACAGCATTGGCCAATAGTCGAGAAGAAAATTCCATAAGCTCGTTTTGAACCCTCAAAAATAAGATAAATAAAAAAGTTGTGTGATTGATTAGATATTTAGATATTTGTCTAAATATAAAAATATGAACGATGTCTTTAGAGCACTGAACGACCCTAATAGACGTAGAATGATCGAACTACTTAAAGAACGACCTATGAACTCTGGTGAGATCGCGCAGCATTTTGATATGAAAAGACCAAGTATCAGTCATCATCTGGATATTTTGAAAAGAGCAGATCTTATCACAGGTGAAAAAAAGGGTCAGTTTATCAAGTACTCTTTAAATACCACTATCATGGAAGATCTGCTAAACTGGTTAATAACCTTTAAAAAATAAGGTCATGAAATTTAATTTATCTAAAGAAATAACAAGCCTTCTATTCGTGCTATTATCTTTTGCATACTTGGGGTTTATATGGAAGGATTTACCTGATGAAGTACCTATCCACTGGAATGCAAAAGGAGAGATCGACCAATATGGAAATAAGCAGACATTGATCATCCTACCCTTAGTATTACCGCTTCTAACTTACCTGATATTTCTAGTAGTTCCATTTATTGACCCCAAGAAAAAAGTACATAAAATGGGTAAAAAGTATCATCAATTGAAAAATATATTGGTCATGTTCTCTACCATATTGTGTTTGTTCTTTTTCTATCTTACTAAAAACGAATCTACAGCTGACCTAAGTTTTCTTTTGGCCGCTATTGGCTTTTTGTACGCAGCCTTCGGGAATTACTTTAAGACTTTACAGCCTAATTACTTCATAGGAGTGAGAACGCCCTGGACCTTAGAAAGTGAGGTGACCTGGCGGAAGACGCATTATTTATCTGGCATCATTTGGTTCATAGGCGGTATTCTAGTTGCTATATCTGGATTTTTGCTTCCTGATGACATATTGATCAGCGTATTAGTAGTTGTCACCATCATACTAATCGCAGTACCAGTTATCTATTCATTTATTACTTTTAAAAAAATCAAATCATTAT